>JAEINY010000020.1 GCA_016342595.1 Marinilabiliaceae bacterium | reverse complement strand
AACAGTAACATCAAGAATAGCGCATTAGCTTATCAATGTGGTTTCTACTCCGAATCGACCTTTTTCAGAGCGTTTAAGAAATTCATGGGGCAATCACCTCAACAATATCAGAAGGAGTTTATGACTAAAAAATAACAAAGCAATAAAAAAAGAGCCGGCCTGGGATCATACTCCCCGGCCGGCTCATCTATAATAATTAACCGCTAATATTAAGGTTTACATTTTCGGAACCAGGGACAACTCACCAATACTGGTAAAGAAGTAATCATTCACAGCCTTCTTTACAATAATCTTAAAGAAGCGCGCTTCTTCGACCTGATCAAAGGCAGCAACCTGTTTCCTGGTGGAGTTTTCAAAGGAGCCATCAACAATAACCTTTTTCCATGATTTCCCGTCCATACTGATCTCGAAATCATAATTGGCAATTCTGCCATTGGACATATCCTGACGGGGCGTATATTTTATTCCGGTGAACTTACCAATCATCCCCATATCGATGGCCAGGAAATGCGGCATCTTTTGCGACGGGTCGTCCCATTGCGTATGCCAAAAGGTTTCATCATCATTATCCATCATCTTTTCAGGACCAAAACCAAGATGCGCACTACTGACCTCAACCACCTTCCATTTTAACTTCACAATATCGTAATCCAATGAAACGACAAAACTATTTCTCATCCCTTTAACCCTGGACCACGCTTTAATGACACCTCCATTTTTCAACTCAATGGCTTGCGTAAACTTCCTGGTTTTATCCTGATTGAGGGTATAGTATAGGTCTGCCGGCTTATCTGTAAATAAAGTCACCAAACCCTCGGCCGATCGTTCGGCTTTAACTTTCGGTGCCATCAAAAGCTGAACCGGGTCATTGCTAGTCTTTTCACGGGTGTAATCAAAAATGGACCGTTGCTTCAAATCAATGGGCTTGAAGCTAAAGTAAAAACTGTAATCCCTATCGTTCAAAACATATTCAGGTAATACACCCGGACCGCAGGTAGCTGTTCCCAAACCAGCCTGCCGGTGATCCACATTCAAAGTGATAAAACCGGCTTCATCTAACTCATTAATATGGCGAGCACGATCAATAGCCTCATCGGCATAAGGATAGGCACTGAAGTTAATGGGTTCTTCACCACTGAATAAAAATCCAACCCCTTCCACATTGGTCACAGAAGCCCATTGAACATTACTTCTGTTGGCATTGTCCTGGGGCACCACCAGGTGATGATCAAATAAGTTCTTCGCTGAAGACTGGTAAAAAGCGAATTTACCGGCTGCATCACGATCAGAATAAGTGGGCTCCGGACCAAAACCATACCAGCTCACCTGATCAAATGATTTCATCAACCGCGCCTGAACCCCTACTTTCGCCACGGCTTTAACAGAAGATGGCATTTGCATATTTACACCCAGACGGAATACACCATTACTAAAAACATCATACTGCTGGATAGCTTGCATCTCTGTTCCGGCATCAGTGTTCATCAATGTAACAGGAACGATCAAACGAACATGCGATTTACTTACTTTTTGCACCTCTATTTTTTCCGATACGGCTTGTGTCAGGTCATTCAATCCAGCCCTTAACCAGACTCTTTTACCATTGCGATCCCTGACATCGTTTTCAGTGACCGGGCGATACAAGTTGAGTTTCAGTCCTTGAGTAATAATGGGTTGTCCCTGGAACACATAAGTAGTGATTACACCATCTGTTTTTGAAACACTCATATTAAAAGCATCTCCCTGGATATCAATCTCACCAGCAGAATCCTTTATCACCATCTCTCCCGTGGCAGCCTCCACCAGGTATGGTTGAGCAGCAACAGGTAATTCAAATTGCGCCCAGGCCAACTCATGACCTTTGGCTACCAATCCATCTCTCTTTGCTGTCACAAAAGAGAAGAAAAGCATGTATTTCTGGCCGGCTTTCAGATGTGGTAACTCCGGAATCTCCAATTGAATATCTTTGCTCTGCTGCGGTGCAATAGCAAGTTTCAACGAATGATGCGCCACTATCCCTTCGGCATTGGCAATGGTCCATATGACATCAAACTCATTCAGATTTTTGAAGAAGTATTTATTTTCAATGGTGAACACGCCCTGCTTCACATCTTTTGCAGCCACAGAAATGGATTGATACACCTTCCTGGTTTCATGCAATTGCGGATTTGGTTTGCGATCCGGATTCACCAGGCCATTCAGACAAAAACTATTATCACTGGGCATAGTGGTGCCGTAATCACCGCCATAGGTATAATACATTCTACCATTGGCGTCCACTTCACGTAATCCCTGATCGACCCAGTCCCAGATACAGCCACCTTGCAATGCCGGATAGGTTTCAATAGCCTCCCAATAATCCTTCAGGCTACCACAACTGTTACCCATGGCATGTGCATACTCACATTGAATGAGTGGACGCTCCGGTTGCCGTTGAGCATATTCAACGATGTTCGCAATACTCATATACATGGGACAAAAGATATCCGTATTTTCATCTAATCCTGCCCGCTCATACTGCACAGGACGCGTTTCATCATGTGCTTTCAGCCAGGCATAAGTCGCCTCAAAATTCACCCCATTACCTGCTTCATTACCCAATGACCAGGTAATGATACACGGTTGATTCTTGGTGCGTTCGAACATACGCTGTGTGCGAGAGAGGTGGGCCTCTTTCCATTCAGGATCCTTGGCCAGGCTGCGCTCGCCATAACCCATCCCATGGGATTCAATATTGGCTTCATCAATGACATACAAGCCATAGCGGTTACATAATTCGTAAAAACGGGGATCTGAAGGATAATGACAATTACGCACGGAATTGATGTTGTTCTCCTTCATCAACTGTATATCCTTTAACATACCGGCTACACCAATCACATGACCATTATCCGGATCATGCTCATGACGATTCACTCCTTTTACAAGAACAGCTTGTCCGTTTACCAGGAATTGCCCGTTCTTCACCTCAGCCGTGCGGAAGCCAACCTCCTGGGCGAAGCTCTGCACTATTTTACCCTTTTTATTCTTTAGGGTGATCAAGAGCTTATACAAATTCGGATGTTCAGCACTCCACTTCTTAGGGTTTTGCACTTCCTGCTGATCCAACCGGATGACAGTAGTGGCATCAACCACATTCACATCTTTACTATAAGAAAGTAGTTTCTCCTGTTTATCGATGGTATATAATTGAGCTTCCAATTTATATTTCCCTGCCTTTTTGGTCAGATGATTAGTCAGCTCTACCTGAAGTGAGAAAAGGCCGTTTTGATAATGATCATCCAGACCGGCATACACCCGAAAATCGCGTATCCGCACTTTAGGACGGGCAGAAAGTATAACATCCCGCTCAATACCACTCAAACGCCAGAAGTCCTGACACTCCAGATAACTGCCATCGGACCAGCGATACACCTCCAGAGCGATATCATTCTCACCCGCTTGCACATAAGGTGTCAAATCAAATTCGGCCGGTGTTTTGGAACCCTGGCTATAGCCTACTTTCTGTCCATTTACCCAAATGTAAAAAGCAGATTTAACCGCGCCGAAATGCACAAATATTTGCCTGCCCTCCCAGGCTGCCGGAATGGTAAATGTTCTTTTATAGGACCCCACGGGGTTATAGCCCTCGGGAATAAACGGAGGTTCAGGCTTCTTCTTAGCTATTTGCCAGAACGGATAAGTGGTGTTCACATAGATCGCAGTATCGAAGCCGGCTATTTCCCAATTAGCCGGCACTTGAATATCGTTCCATGCTGAGACATCAAACTCTTTTTTGTAGAAATCCTGTGGACGGTCCACCGGATCTTTCGTCAAATGAAACTTCCAGGTGCCGTTTAAGCTCTTTAGATATTCCGATCGTGCCATGATACCATCCCAGGCATCCCGTTCATTTTCAAAAGGTGTGGAATAGGCATAAGGTGCTTCTTTATTAATTTCAAAAACTTTAGGATTTTGCCAGTCAGGCACTCTTTGTGCTTTTATCCCCACAGACACCAGGGCAAGCAAAAGCGTCAGACTTAAGAAACGTATCGTATTCATCTTGAAAACCATTTTCGATTATGAGTAAATTAGTGTTTTACATTTCTGGCCTTTAAAAAGCGCTGCAGGTGCTTCTGATCCATTTCGTCACTATCGCCATATTTAGCTCTCACTTCCACCAATTTCGCATGCATCTCTTTACGCACTTGGGCATAAGATGGATCATCATACACATTATTCATTTCAGATGGATCTTTTTCCAGGTCATAAAGTTCCCAGGTATCTGAATCGTAGTAAAAATGAATGAGCTTATAACGATCGGTACGCACACCGTGATGACGCTGCACATTATGTTCGCCCGGGTACTCATAGTAGGTATAGTAAATAGCATCGCGCCATTTGTCTGTCTCACCGCTCACTACTTTCCGGAAGGATTCTCCCTGTATATCCTCAGGAATAGAAGCCCCGGCATAATCCAGGAAGGTAGGTGCAAAATCCAGGTTTTGGATCAGTTTCTCAGTCACAGTACCTGCTTTAATCTCTTTGGGATAGCGCATTAAAAGAGGGGTGCGGAATGACTCTTCGTACATAAAACGCTTATCGAACCAGCCATGCTCGCCCAGGTAGAAACCCTGATCAGAGGTATATACAACGATGGTATTTTCGGCCAGACCGTTCTCATCCAGGTAATCCAATAGTTGCCCAACACCATCATCCACCGATTGAATGGTACTCAGGTAATCTTTCATGTAGCGATCATACTTCCATAAAGCCAACTCTTTGCCTTCTAATCCTCTGGCTTTAAAATCGGCAATAATCGGTTTATAGTGAGCATCCCAGGCCGCTTTTTGAGCCGCATCCATGCGCTCATACATACCTTGAGCAGCTCCCCGGTACCGGGTTTGAATATCACCTTGCTCATCCAGCATTTTCAGGTCGTAAACCAAATCCATGTGTTCAAATATGCCCATCTCATGTTGAGCGGCCACCGGTCGGTTTTCATAATCATCAAAGAAATTAGCTGGTGGCGTAAATGTTTTATCTTTGAAAAGATCCAGGTATTTCTTTTCAGGCATCCAGGTGCGGTGTGGCGCTTTTTGATGATAAAGTAAAAGGAAAGGTTTATCCTTATCCCGCTTTTTATCCAGCCAGTCCATGGCGATATCAGTGGTTATTTGGGTGCAATAGCCATGGTATTGTTTTTTCTCTCCATTCTCAATGAAATCCGGATTATAATATTGCCCTTGCCCAGGCAGGACATTGGAGTAATCGAAGCCTTGAGGCAGCCCATGTAAATGAATTTTACCGACCATGGCCGTTTGATACCCTACCTTTTGAAGTTGTTTGGCGAAGTTATCCTGATTCCAGTCAAAGGGTAGCATATTATCCACTTTACCATTCACAAAACTGTGCTTACCGGTGAGCATAACCGCCCGGCTGGGTGCACAAATCGAATTGGTGACAAAGCCTTTGTTAAAAAGAACCCCCTCATTGGCGAGGCGATCAATATTAGGGGTATGGTTCAAATCATGCCCATAAGCACTAATGGCTTGATAAGCATGGTCATCACTCATGATGAAGATGATATTTGGTTGACTGTCGCTTGTAGTCTCTTGTTTTCCCCCAGACAAACACCCCGTTAACAGTGAACAGGAAAGTGCTCCTAAAAAGATAGCATTTCTCATTGGCAATAGTTTTTACTTTCGTTTATCGAATGTTAAAATAATAAAGTATTTCCGGAATGTATTTATTCTGATGCCATACTTAACATGAACAGGTCATGTTGAACAAGGTCACCCCTAACCCGGACAAGCCAGAACCCAATAATGAATAGCAATCAACAAATGCAGAAGGCCGAATTCATACATCATTAATCACATTCTTCATTTCGATGAACACAAAAGATAGTGCTATGCCATAAAAAGATAGCTCTATGCTTTACAGAGATAGTGTTACATCATAAAAAGACACCTCTATGCCTTACAGAGATAGTGCTGCACCATAAAAAGATAACTCTATGGCTTACAGAGATAGTGCTACACAATAAAAAGATACCTCTATGCTTTACAGAGGTAGTGTTGCATCATAAAAAGACACCTCTATGCCTTACAGAGATAGTGTTGCATCATAAAAAGATACCTCTATGGCTTGGAGAGAAGGAGTAATGAGATGGCCCTCAACAATTATCGAGGGTTCTCTCATTACTCCTGAAACCGGGCACTGCATACCCGGCTATTGAGTTCGCCCACGTTGGAACTCAACATCGGACATCGGACTTTGCCCTTCGGACTGCTACATTGATTGATCGTTGAGGCTCTGGTTTTCCACACGTCAATAGGGCCAATGACCCTCGCGAAACTATTTTATAACATACCAGGTAATCCCCTTGGCCGGTATGGATAAAGAGATGGCCACCTTTCCCGCTTCATCAATTTTATACTTATTAACCTTTCCTCCTTGTTCTGCAATCAGTGCCGCTTTCTTCAGACCGGTATAATACAGGTCTACGGTGATGGTCTTATTAATGGGTTTGTTTAAGGGATTGTATACCATTAATAAGCCTTTCTCTTCGCCCATTGGATCAACATGCAAAATAGCGTCATAATCACGTCCATCCGGTCGACGCACATGAATGATATCGGCATCTAAAATGGCACGATGCTGCTTGTAGAAATCCACCCATTGCTTCACCATGGCTTTGGTTTCGGGTGCATCATACAATTGAGGCCCCCGGTAACAGGCCTGCACACCCGCTCCAAACAAATTGGCCATCCGCTGCCCGTAATGTGGCAAGTGTTCTTTAAGCGGTTCGATGGTCGCCTCCTTACCGCCGCCATGATACTGTACCAATGGCACAAACATCCATCCCATTGAAGGTGTCTTATCCCAGGTACCGTCATAGATATTTTGCCGCTCAATAATTTCTTGCTGTGCCCGTGGCAACGACCAGTTAGTCTCACGATAGCCCATTCCTGTTTTGTTGCTTCCGCTTAAAAAGTAGTAATCTGGTACATTCAGATATATTCCTTTACTCCTGCACCATTTATAGAAATCGGTGATCCGCTTGTATTGATTCCATTGCGAATCCTGCAGTCCTTTATGGCCGGGATGATCAGTTGAGGCACACACATCACCGGGATAAGATCCATCGTGTTCAAAATTATCCAATCCGGTTGTTTCGTATAATTGATACAGCTTCTCAAAATAATCATGGCCCCATTCACTCTCGATACAGGGTGAATTACCAAAACGCGGATGCATGCCTTCCGGCATCACGACATCGTGACCGCCCCCCACTCTGCGACTGGCCAATAAGGAGTATCCACCCAAGGTAATCCCTTTGGAGTGCGCATAATCAGCCAGTTTCTTCATCCGTTTCAGATTTTCAGGACTCACATCCTCGGCGTTAAAACCACTTCCAAAGGTCATGATCACTTTCTCAAATCCCACTTCAGCACACTGATCAATCGCTTTTTTCACCGCTTCATTTTTGGCACTTCTTACGTGCATCAGAATGGGATTCTCCGTGACCCAGGGTGCTAAGGCACGCATCATCTTACGATGTGCCAATCCCTTGCGTTCACGATCCCAACTATCGTTCAACAGTTCCCACACACGATAGCTTGAGAAGTCCTCTCCGGCGGAAATTTCCTGGTCAGGTCCATATTTGGGATACACCTCCAACAAGCAAGGGGTTTTGCGCGAGTAGTTAACTTGTGTTTTATAGAGTGGATCAGTATTCCAGGCAACGCTGGATCGTAAAATGTTCTCGCCCGACATGCCGCCAAACACATAATCAGTCTCCACAGTAATATTGGGAGTTATCCATTGTTGCTTGTGATCCACCACACTTTCCGGTTCGGTAACCGCCAATATTTCACTTTTAAATTTGTTGATGGTAATGGTCTGTTTCGAATCATTTTCAACGGTCATCCATTTACTGAATACCGGAAGTCCATCATACAGCTCGTAGTGCACCTGAACAGTAATATCCCTCAGGTAGTTGAAAGCCTCAAAACCTCCACCTCTTACGTCTCCCGGAATCCCTCCCAGCATCTGAAAAGCTTCCACATGACAACGACCTCGTAACCCTTTATCTCCATGATCGCTGTTTCGTCCGGACCAATCCATCTTCCCAATGCGTACAAGTTGTGGGTGATCCTGGTTGTTGATACCTGCTTCACTCAGCTTCTTCCATTCCTTTTTATCGTATGAAAAGGAAGCCATCACTTTATCCTGTACCACCTCCAAACGTAACCATACGGCTTTACCTGGCTTCATGCCTTCAAACAGGGTTTCATGCTCACCGTCATAAAAGCCCAACTTATTTTGTTGCGTACGCAGGTTCAATTTCACCACATAATCATCAAAAACAAGTCCGATACCAGGTCCCCAACTTTCACTTCTATCGGTTCCCGGATTAATTCGGGCTAAAAAAACTTTTGCACCCTTCTTGACCGCTTGCTCGGCGTAAACAGCTGTATTAGCCAGTGCCATGATCTCACCGGCTTTCCCCTCATTGATGAATGAATTACGCTCATCCGCTTTTGACTCATAGCGGTTCCAATTTGTATTCAAGGCCTCAAAGGTTTCATCCACTAAAACGGTACGCCGCTCATCAGACAACTCCTTCTCAACAATGACCTTAATGGCTGCATCATCTAAGCGATAGGAGAAGATCAGTTCTTTACCAGGAGCCGGCCAAGGCATATCTTTGGGCATCCAATCCAATCGCTTTTGCCAGGCAAACCTCGCTTTGGTCTCTTCTATCCGATAATCGACGAACTTAAAGGAAGCCGGATCAGCCTCCATATTTGCAATCCACTCCGGTAACAAGTAATTATGAATGGGCTGACCAATTAATCCACCAACAGGGATTGTCAAGCCATCAATCACCACTTCCGCTTCCGGCCGTACCGAGCGCAAAAACGCTTCATTGGTTTGCAAATGTTCCAACCCTACCGTAGCCACATTGG
The DNA here is from genome assembly GCA_016342595.1 of Marinilabiliaceae bacterium. Taxonomy (GTDB): domain Bacteria; phylum Bacteroidota; class Bacteroidia; order Bacteroidales; family Marinilabiliaceae; genus JAEINY01. The sequence goes on along the minus strand of JAEINY010000020.1, from coordinate 34,074 downwards.
GTGCCGTTGTAAATGTGCGACTCACCAATCCATTGGAAAAAACCAGGTGATTCTCCGGAGTAGTATACACACTGGCCTTAGCCTCCATTGGGTTGATTAACCAATCGTCCTGAATGGTTGCTTTTTCTTTATCAAAAACAGGTAGCTGCCCCTGAGCCAATAGAACTGAAGACCAGGCTAAACAGCAAATAATTATAATACTAATCTTTTTCATATGCTTAAATTTTAGTATCAAGATTCAAGTACCAAGACACAAGACTGATGAATACAGAGACACAAAGGCACTGAGTTTTTTTAATCATTCGCTTGTGTGATTAAAACTTAATCATGATCGTTTCATATGCTTATTATTTTTTTATTGAATGACAATCAGATACCCTTTACTACCTTCTATAGAAAGCTCTTTATCAATTGAAAATTCAGCCTTATCCTGATAATTCTGCAGGTATGGAATGTACATTTGAACATCCTCCTTATTTATCCCCAAGGTATTCCAATTAATAGTAAGATGTCCTTTTTGCACTTCATCACTCCAATTAGCTACCGCCACAATCATTTTATCTTTTCCTTTATAAAGGGTAGCTACCAATTCGGGATTATCGCTTTGCACCGGACATGTTTTATCCCAAAAACCAATCATTTCCATCTCCTGAATAGTATGGTCGTCCCAAAACTGCCAGATGTACTCGGGAGATGAACCATACCACCCCAGGCGATTAGTAATGCCAAAAACCATTCCCCGCCATGGATTACCACCATGCTGTAACATCTGGGATGTCACTCCAAACGGAATTCCAGCCGTTTCCACCAACCAATAATCGGGCGACCGATCGTAATCACGTCCTTCACCAATCCATAACTGATCATAATAAGGCAATAAATCCATATACAAATTCAGGCAACAGGCATATCCGGCCAGATCATTAAAATGATTCCAGGTATGCATATCAATGCGAGCTTTAGGACGACTGGCATCCAATATTTTCCGCGCCCGTTTCATGGTGACGCGATCAAGGGCTGAATCATCAATATAAATACCATCAATCTGCATGTTCTGACACATCCAGTCCAAGCCTTGCAGATAGAAATTATTCATGCGTGAGTCCGGTACAGTAATCACCGAGAGATCCTGGCGACCTTTGTAAGGTCCATCTTTAAAGGTACATTTCCAGGCAGGTAGAAAATCATCCTTAAAATTGTCGACTAACCACTGGTGGGGCCCCTTCGGATTAATGACTGTTTTCGCCTCACTTCCCGGTCCCGGAAAAATCACTTCTCCATTGAGACTGCGCATGGCCCAAATTTCGGGGGTATTTACCGTTAATTCCCGGGTGGTATAATACACTTTGGTGCGGATATCTTTGGCATGTGCCTCCTCCACAAACCGAGTCAAGGCCGGTAGGTTTTCCGCCAAATAGGGGTAGTTAATAAACGGATTAATGTCTTTTTTATGATGGATGTTAATGATATTGGCTCCAGACCTATCTGCCTCAGAAATATATTTACTACTTACATCGGAGTTGGAGTGATAGTATCGGTCATTATACTGGATATATCTATTAATGAGCTTCACAGGAGTAATCAATAACTCGAAATCATAATGAAGCGACTGGCCCTTCTGTATTCTGCGCTCACCTGAAAAGACTTTTATCAGAGCCCCCTTTGAGGTGGAGATCACCTTACATCCTCCCTGCGACTCATTACCCCAGGATTTTGGAAGTATTAAGGGATTGAATTCATAATAGACATTCACCAATTGACGGTGATAATTTTCATCTTTCAGTTTGATGCGCAACCCACCATTCACACCTCCAACCCAAACGGCATCCTGGCTTTTAGTGTCCACATCCCACTTCCACGCCCATCTATCCGGACGGAAACCACCTTCTTTGTGCATCCCCATCATATATTCCGACATATCCCTGGTCATAGGAATCTCAAGCCGAATGTCTTTCACCTCAACAGCTTTCAATGATTTGACTTCCAAACCAAAATCCATAAAGCCATCAAACTCAGCCATACCTTTTACTATCAACTCCACCTCATCTGACCGATTCGTGACCTCCCACTTTATGGTAGACGCTGTTTCCTTCACAAACTTCACGGTCCCCGGCTTTAGTTTTATCTGCTTTCCAGCGCTTGTTTCAATCACAAAACGCATGTGGTCCGATAAAATGGCTGATGGCTGATCAACCAGTGATTGATTGTTGTTATCGAAATATGTATTGATGGACTTGGGCAGGCCGGTTGGCCCGATCTCCACACTCCGTCCTAACAAATAAAAAGTAGTCCCTTTTCGTTGCAAGGGTATATACCCTTTGGTCACGTTTTCATCATGTCCTGCTTGAGAGTTTAACCATGCCAGGCGTGATAAACGATCACCATCATTGTACCCATTATTCTCTACCGGGTCGCCAGTCACCAATAATTTCACTTTAATGGTGGTTGATTTCATATTTTGAGGTTGGATCACAATCTCTCCTTCCAGGTTTCCTTTGGCATCGACAGGTATTTTTAACCCAAACCACAATGGCTCAACAGCTCCTTCTTCAACCTTTATCTCTTTTCTGAAATCCTCACCCAGATGATCTATACCTTCCAGGTTAAAACAGGTAATGCCCTCTAACCCACTGGAACTATAATCTACTCTTCCAAGCTGTTTGTCATGCGCATAGACTCCAACCTGAAAGGTAAAAAATTCTCCAGGCTGCACCGTAGCCTGGAAAGTTGTCCTTCTTTTTCGATTGTATGCGGTCCAGCCGGCAGTCATGCCATCCAATATCCGGATGGCTTTTTCGCGGGGTTCGGGGAATGTATAGTAAGAGGCACGACCATTCGCTTTGAGAAAACGTTGCATTTGTTCCTCCGAGGCATACTCCGACATTTCCGTTTTTTTCAGGCCGGTATTTCCCTGACGTAAGGTTTCAGCCAAGACATGCTTATCAACCAGGTTATCTGTTTTCTTTTCCTGTCCCGTTACATAAAAAGTAACAAACATTAAAAGTGGTAAAATTGCTTTTCGCATAGCACACGTTTTTGATTTCCTCAAATATTAGAAAGAAGAACAAAAAACGCGTATTCAAAGGATTATAACATGCACTCAAAAATTCAATCAAGTGACTGACTATACTTTACAAAGCTCTTTTTTTCTGTATTCGGTGGGTGTCTCCCCGAATTTACGCTTAAAACATTTATTAAAAAAGGCCCGACTTTCAAAACCTGTTTCAAAAGCAACGGCCAATATTGGCATATCAGATTCTTTTAACAGGCAGGCAGCCTTCTCCAAACGTCTTTCTCGAATATATTCCTTGGGTGAGTGACCTGTTTTTTCTTTTAGCTCATTATATAATTTCGTTTTACTCATGTGCATGGCCTGAGCAAAATGCTCCAGTGTAAATGCTGAATCTGTCAGATTAGCATCCACTGTAGCATTGATGTTATGAAGGGCCACATCCACCTGTACTATCGCCGCACCTGTCACACTTCTCCTCAATCGGTAAAAATGAAGACCCCCTATCAGACTCAAAAAAACAATTAGTGCAAAAACAATATAGATGAGTGTATTGTTATTTGCAAGATTAAGGTCATTGCGCCATTGCTGCCCTGTCATTGCATAAACTTCCTTAACCTCATCAGGACTAAGTATTCTATTCCAGATCAGCAGATCATCCATCTGCCCATGAAAAAAATCATTCCAGAGGTTAGTCCCCACTTTTAAGGTTTTCTCAGCATTCTGATATTCTTCAGTCGCATAAGAATAAATTCGCTCGCCATGCAGGTAAAATGTTAAACCGGCACCTTCTTTAAAAGAAACAGCAAGGTGCTGCCAGCTATTCGCTTTAAGCTTGTGGGCAGGTTCATAGATATCCACTTTTTGGGGGATCGTAAACTCTAAACCGGCCTCACCCGACAGACGAAAAGCATAAGCATGCCCCAAAGCCGCAATGGCTCTCCTTACTCCCCCCACCGTCTCAGGCTTTATCCAGGTAGCAATGGTGGAAGCATTATCAATTGGTACGGTTCCAAAATCGATATAACTGGTTGAACCATTAAAACCACCTACCTTTCCGCGCACTGAATCTTCCAACTGAACAAGGGAATGCTGTTCGGTCATGGTCGTTTCATCCACCCGAAAGGTGCCGCTTTCTTCAAAGGGGTGATAAAAGATAAGACCCGTATACAAAGACAGCTTATCCCTTACCAAAAAATATTGACGTCTGATCTGCTCTTCGGTCAGGGGCTTGTCAAAAAGCTGAATGCCATACATGGGACCCTGAAAATTTTCCCGCCAATTATCTTTACCAATGTATAGCTTCTGATGCTGAAGTGAATCATCGCCGTTCCAGATAAAATGGCCGGCTAATTCGGAATTGTAATAGACCTTCACCTCCGGAAGATCGATCACCAGAGTAACAAAAATCCAGTTGTCATTGGTCAGTAACAATCCTTGAGTATTATGATCCACTACTCCGGGTTGTGTAAATTGCAATTCACGCTGTGTCGTGGTTCGTAACCAGAACTTACCGGGAATACCCATAATGGCCTGATTCTTTCTCAAGAGGTTTGCTGGTTTGATCCAGGCACTGAATGACAATTGAGAGGCGAAGGCAACATCCTGCAGCTCAATACTGCTTTCTACCCCATCAAACCCCATAGCCGGTGAAAACAATCCGGATTGAATGGATTGGATATTCACCTCCAGGCGTTCAGCCTGATGAAACAAATTCTCTGATTGCGGAGTGGCAACTGCAGCCATACTCGCATAGCCTCCTATGGTCAGGAATGCGATTGTAAATAGAATATAAAAAAGTAATTTCTTAGGTATCACAGAATGTGTCTCTCTTATCGGGTACAACACTATTTTGGTAATGAGTTAGCTTACAAAGTGCCAATATAACAATAATCGATTCATAAAAGCAAACCAACCCTCATCACCCTACAACTAAAACCAGATTCAGGTCATAAACGGATCCTTCCAATGCCCGAATGATGTTATTTACGGAATATTTCTTGCGACTTATCAATTCAATATTGACTTTAACATCAATCGCCTCTACTTTTGGACTAATTCTTTTCATAACCAAATACCAATTCATTCATTTTGACATTTGGTATTTTTCAATAAGTAGAAATTCAGCAATGAATTTCTAAATTATTACTGCTGCAGCTTACTTGATATTCAACTGGGAATCATAGATATATTCCCTTTATCAAATACACATGCAAAATACACACACGATTCATGCATGGGTCATAAAATTTACTTTGTATTATTTAGTATAAACATATTTTTTGGGGAGGATATTGTGATGAGCAAAAAAGGTCTTTTGAATACACGTTATTTAAATTTCTTCGATAATACATTTGACTATTGGGAGGTAGAGCAAAGCTATAGTTTAAGTGAAGAGATGATAAAGGAATCGTTATTACAGACGCCAAAATCCAGAGATTCTAACGTTTCCATCTACATCCATGTTCCATTTTGTGCCAACAATTGTCTGTTTTGCGCCTTTGCAGGAGCAAATTCCAGTAAACTCAGACAAATTAAAGACTACGCTGGTTTATTGGTAAAGGAATTGAAGATGCTATCCAGCTTGCTAAGCGTCAAGAATAGCAGAATAGCCTCTATTAATATCGGAGGTGGAAGTCCCAACCTGTTGGGAGAAAACATGGAATACGTACTAAATGAGGTTTGCGCTTTGCCAGGTGTTAGTGAACAAACTGAGATCTCAGTGGAAAGTTCATTGAATGGCGTTGATGAGCAGTTTATAGATATATTGAAGAAATACAATGTAACCAAAATCAGTTTCGGCATACAAACAGTAGACGATAAAATTCGGGCCGACATGAAACTTCTTTCATTGAAGAACAAAATTTTGGACACCGTTTTAGATAAGATCGGTGATAAAATAAAAATAAAAAACATTGACTTATTGGTCGGATTACCCGGGCAATCGATGCAGAAATCAGTACAAGATTTAGAATATGCCATGACTGATAAAAAAATCAGTGCCGTCAGCATCTATCTGCTCAGTAAAAGTAGTGCTGTTCGTTTACCGTTATCTCTAGGGACACAAGCAAGCGAGCATGAACTATCAAAAACACTGATTCTAATGCATGATAAATTAATGTCGGAGGGGTGGATAAGAAAAGGATCCAGCACTTACTACCGGGGAAGTATTGATGCTGAATCGCTGGCGAAAATAAAGGGAAATGAAGCAATTGGCATCCGGAGATTTGAAGATATCCTGATTTCTGTTGGCCCGAGTGCTATAGGGTATGCGCCGGGAATAAGATATGAAAACACGGATGATCTGGATACCTGGTCGGAAATGGTGAAAAATGACAAGCTCCCCTTTAATTACGCCAACAGTTCATTGATCACCAAAAAAGATTTAACGCTTACATTATTCCCATTGAGATTTGAAGGGTTATTGAAAAAAGATCTTGAAAAAATTAAAGAAAATGAAGCGATCTCTTCTAAGCAGTTTGAAACTTTTCATAAGCTGATAAGCGAAGGCTTTATAAGGGAAAACGGTGACAAATATGAACTCTCTATTTTGGGAAAAGTATTTATGGGCAATATTGTTCATGACTTAAAAAAAGAAGCTGACCAACGATTAATAGAGCACAAAATTGAGTATAAAAACCTCTTAAAAAGTGGTGGGAACGGGGCAGGCAAAAGTCAATACAAGTACATTACTAAGAATGAATAATGCCATGTAATTACTGAACTCTCAAATACAGTGTGATATGAAAATCGAGTATAAATTCTTTAGTTTTTTAGCAGCTTTTGCACGTAAATTTCAACGGGTTGCCAGTTATCATTATCTAGCCGCTGAAAATGATTTTTATGCGCGAAAGTTTAGTGTGGAACTGGATAAATCTCTGTCACCAATTCCACGAGAATTCATCAATTCTTATTCTAAAAGATGGAAACCATTGAGTAAAACTATTCGAACCATTCATTTAGAAAATGCCTACCGGTTCTCAGGTAATTATCATTTGGATATTGTTCCCTCCAATATTTATTTCTCAGTCATAGAGCCAGCTCTCAATAATCGCAGTTTTGCAGTCAGCTACGAAGATAAGGCCCGAATTGATTGGATTAACGGGAGTGAGCATGTACCCGCTATCTTTATTCGAAATATCAATGGAGTTTATTACGGTTCGAATCAAGAGAAGAATCCAAGGGATCAAATTGATTTACATCACTTATTAAAGGATGAACTCGAAGTGGTGGTTAAAAAGTCCATTGAGGCCCACGGTGGCAAAGGAGTGACCTTTTTCACCAAAGGCTTGGATGATAATTTTCGAAACGGCAAGGGTGATCTGCTTTCATTAGATTATTTGGAAAAAGAGTTAAAACAAGATTTTATTATCCAAAAATACGTAGAGCAACACGAGTATTATAAAAAGCTTAACCCTTCTTCTTTGAATACTTTTCGCGTGATGACCTACCGCTCGGTGAAAGACAATCAAATTCATATTTTATGTTCGTTTTTAAGGATTGGTGCTCCAGGCAGTCGTATTGATAATTGTGCCAAGGGAGGTGTCTGTTTGTGTTTAAAACAAGATGGCCATTTTGCTGAATGGGGATTGAAAGAGGGAGGTGTCAAAATTAATGCGCTGAATGGATTTCCTCCGTTTGCAGAAATGAAACAGCCTTACAAAATAAAAGAGATCTGGGAAACAGCAAAAAAAATTGCCGCCAGACATGTCTATTCCAGGTTGATTGCTTTTGATATGACTGTGGATAAAAACGGGAAAGTTATCCATGTTGAAACCAATACTTCAGATATTGGCATGGAAGGGATTCAGTATGTTATTGGGCCAATGTTTCATCGATTTACAGATGAGGTAATCGATTACTGCAAGGAGAAATTAAAGTCAACATCCTTTTACCAATTGCATGAGAGTTAAAGATGTATTTTACACCGAATACAGTTGTTTGATATTGGGTGAGGTTAACGCAAGCACAATGCTTTATCCCATATCTACTAAGTAGCCCTGAAAGCTGCGTTTCTATTAGCCTGAAGATTTTTATCCTCAGGCTAATTTTTATTAATTACCGATACCATAACAGACTTAAAACACATCAGTTATTAATTATTTCATCAATACTAACAGTGCGTTTGGTATGATCGGAGTCGTAATCAAATACCATATCCCCATTACCTTCCAGGGTGATAGAGTTCAGATCGTACCAGACTATGGCCTTACCGACTTCCACACCATTCAGGAATTTAATTTGGAAAGTATCTTCTGCCGGTTTCACAATTTGCAGGTTGCTATTGTTTTTAATTTTCATGGAGAAAAGTGATACATTGCGACTTTTATAGGTCTCCACCTTCACAACACCCCCATCGTTAATCACAAATTGCATACTTAACAAGCTTTTATACACATCCGGGTTTTGTTTGTAAAATTCAGGATTATTCTTATTCATCAGGTTACGGACCGTGATACCAGAAATGTGTCCTCCATTTTGTGATAGTAATTGGAGTGTCCCAAACAGCGCCACCATATGTCGATTCATATTCTGCTGTTGATAGGTTTTCATGTTCAACTCAATTTGATTTTCAGCACTGAAGGAAGCACTTGATAAGGTGATCGGCACCTCTTTTGTCAGCCCTTCAATCTCACCGACCACACCCCGCACCACCACTTCATTCTTCGAATCCACGGTTATCCGGGGTTCAAACCGGACTTTATCCGTGGGGAATGACAATAAATCAACCTTGGTTCCATCCGACTTGTATTTCCCATAGAAAGCCAGCTTTTTCCCTTCAGGCGCTTCAAATGTGATGTTTTCACTTAAAATGGGTCGTGCCTGGTTGGAGACGCCTAAAATCAAATGCGCCGGTTTATCGCTTCGGGCTAACTGATTACGGTTCACATTAATTGAGCCGGTATAATTGATCAAGGCATACACATTTCCTTTTTTGCCCACATTGAAAGCCTGACTAAAGGCATTATCCGTACAGCTAACGGGTAAAAACCATTCCATGGCTCCCCCCTGGTCGAAAGTGGCAAACCATAAATCGCGTGTTCCGCCATAGGCAGTATAATCTCTGTTTCCTATGGTAATCTCCTCCGTAAACCAACCCGAAAGAATAAACTTGCCATTCTCGGCTGTGGTCCGATCCCCAATAAACAGACGCCCCTCGTTCCCCTTCTCGACAGAACGTGCAATCATCTGCCAGATGTTATTCAAGCGACTGTCGTTATTAATTTTAATGGCCAGCGGGGTGTACTTCTCGTATTCCGGCATCACGGACCCAATAGGCGCATTGATATAAGTTGGATCCGTAATGGTATAACGACGTCCATCCACTAATAAAGCGTACCCTTCAAGCGGTTGGGAAAATGCAACAGCCGCTGCCATGTGACTAAAGTAGGTCAAGGCCACCGCATCCAAACCTAATAACTCATTCACCAATCGCGTAAACAGCACGGTGCGGTCTTCACAATCGGAATAGGGATAATAGAAGATCTCATCGGGGAAAAACATCTTTTCTTTGTTAAACTGATCACGATCCGTTTTATACTCAAATGAATTATGCAAGTAATCTAACAAATAGGTCACAGCCTGAGTCTCCGATTTACCTTCCAAATGCAATGTCAGGTATTCATACAAGGCCTCTTTCACCGATGACGACATGGCCGCATTCAGATACACGGTGTTGACCGTTTGCGGATAACTGGCCAGGAAAGCCATGACGGTTTTATCCATCTCCAGCTTTAAAGGTTCAGATTCATTGGGCAATGTTGTTTTGCGGACCACTGCATTGGAAGGGTCGTTAAAATTGAGCGCGAAAGAGAGGTGTAAGTCCACTTTTTTGGTGGCGCCACCAAAATCTCTGGCATAGGTCATCAGGTTCTTGATCCCCTTTTTATGGCTCATCAAATAGAAATTGCTGCCTCCCATGGTATAATATGGCTTTTCGTACACCTCCTGCATAAACGGTAAAAGCAGGTAAACCGAACCATTCGTGTAACCAATCTTCGACTGGTAACCGGCCTGATTCAGGATGGCCCACATCCACATCGTGCGGTTATTGGATGAAGTAAACAGCTGTTGCGCCGTTTGATCAATCAATTGATAAATACCCCAGTCGTTCAGGTTCTTTTCTTCTGCATAATTCACCACCGATTCGATATATACCTGGTAATAGGTTGCGGTAAAATCATCCCAATAGGACGCAAATGCATTGGGTTTGACAGCGGCCAGTTTCAGATTCTTCATGCGCTTGTCAATACTCAGCTGTGCCGGACTGCCAAAGAAATCAACCGTCATGCCGGAGCGGTAAGCTTCCGTCCCCGCTGGAATACGAAGAATCGGTGCAATGGAATACCCGGCGGCATCGGCAATCACCACCTCGGGTTTAACAGGAACCGGTTGGGGCTCCGTCACATGAACCGGATCCAACTTTTCAGGCATCGTCACCACCGTCTTTTCAGGCTTGTACTCGGGCTGCACAATGGGTTTTGGCACTTCTACAGGTTTCACCTTCTCCTGGCGTTGCTCCACCTCATCAAAGCCTTTTCTCAAATACTTTTTGAAGGCCATGTTCATCTGCTTCAGGCGTGCCTCATATTCTTGCTCCATCCGTTGCATATTGGCGGCATATTCCTGATTCATGCGATCCATGCGTGCCTTATACTGCTCATCCATCTTTTTGAAGGGATCATCCTTATCAATTTGCGCCATGGACGAACAGAGCACAGTACTTAATACGAAAAAAATCACCATTAATCGTTTCATATCGTTGCTTTTATCAGTCAGATTTTCCTTTTATGGACTTACTAAATTAGATCATTTTTGACAAAACTGTGGTTATTTCCCCATCCTAATCTGATTTTTTGCAACAGGGATTTATAATCATTCAAAAAACATTCCACTCTAATTGAGTGTTATCAGGCATTGTGGGAAAAATTGACGAATGCCCAGCGATGACATGCCAGTTCCTTCCTATGACTTTTGCATTCCTTCAGGTGACTTGTCCATTCCTTCCTATGACTTGTCTATTATTTCAAGTGACTCATGCATTATTTTAGGTGACTTGTCTATTCCTCCAGGTGACTCATGCATTCCTTTAGGTGACTTGTCCATTATTTCACGTGACTCATACATTCCTTTAGGTGACTCATACATTTTTCACCTCGACTTATGAATTCCTTTTATTGACGCTCCTGTCTTAGGAGAGCGCAAAATTCAGGAAAAGGAAACGGTCACAAAGGGGTATTGTACCATCCATAGAGCGAGGCATAAGATATCCTCTCGGTATCCCTCTGTGTTTTCTTCGTGCAGCTTTGTGTAACTATTAATTTTGAACACAATACTAGTGCAATAGATAGTAAATTATGGTATTTATTTTCACATGTTCTTTTTCACAATTTAAACTTCTACAATACATAATCAACTCTTTTCATATAAGTGCTCAAGCTCCCGATAAAAAATCGGGACAGGCTTCACGGGCTTCTACTTTTTCACGAGCTAAAAAGTAGACAAAAAGCCCCCGCTCAATTGCAATGAACGCTAAACGATTACATTACGGCGAAAAGCCCCTCTCCCGGTAAACCGGGATCTCCCCAAATGGGGAGAATATTGAAAAAGGTATTTCATGAATAAAGCAACAGGTTATATACTTTTCGGGAGGAGTTGAGGGATTTGCTTATATTTGGGCATCGAATTACTAATTCATCAGCATTCGCGCTGCTGTCAACCACTTTCAGTCTATGATTAAAATTATAAAATACCTGGAACGCTTTTTAATTGGTGGGATCTTAACAGTGATGTCTGTCATTCTCATTTTGGCGTTTATCGATATTGTACTCACCATAAAAGATGAGATATTAGCCACTCCCATGTTTAATATTGATGCCAATGAATTAATGAATTTATTCAGTCTGTTTCTGGTATTATTGATTGGTCTGGAGCTTCTGGAAACAGTGAAAGCATATCTGAAGGATGATATCGTTCATGTGGAATTCATCATTTTAGTAGCCATCATAGCCATTGCCAGAAAAGTGATTGTTTGGGATTTCAATAAATATAGCACCCACGAATTATTGAGTCTGGCTGCCATGATGATGGTGCTGGGCGTCACCTATTTTTTAATTAAGAAAGCAGACATTAAATTAAAAACAGGTTCCAGTCCATCCAAAAAAATAAAGGATAACTGATTTTATTGCCTGCAAAAATACCTTAACACAGGACTCAACTGAAGGAGCCGGAAGGAGCCGGAAGGAGCCGGAAGGAAATAGTGATCTGCTAACAATTATTCCCTTACTTTTACCGTTAATAGTTGAATTACGATTTCAAATACACCATAAAAACACATTTATATGAACATTCAAAATGCAATTTATATTAGCATGATTAGTGCCTTCATGCTTGTTGGCTGTCAATCGGCATCGAAAAAAAAAGCCGCTAAGACCACTTCAACCACTATGGAACAAGCAGTCACCGAATCGCAGCCTGCGGTGAACCCGGATTCTTTTTTTAAGGCAGCCTTGGATGGAGACATTGCCCAAGTGGAGACAGCTCTTGAAAACGGATTAGAAGTGAATGTATTAGATGCCAATCAGCGCACAGGACTGATGCTGGCTGCCTATAACGGCCATCATCACATTGTAAAACTGCTGATTGAAAAAGGGGCGGATGTAAACAAAACCGATTCCAATAACCGATCAGCATTGATGTTTGCTTCCACAGGACCGTTTACACCAACTGTCACTGAACTTTTAAATGCCGGAGCTGATCCAAACATTGCTGACAATGTGGAGAAATGGACCGCTGTGATGATGGCAGCAGCGGAAGGACAATTAGAAGTACTAAAACTGTTAATTGACAAAGGGGCCGATATCTCAATGGTAGATGTAGATGGTGAATCTGCTTATGATTTTGCGGTTTCAAAAGGGCATCAAGAGGTGGCGGATTATTTGAAAAAATAATTTGTTATTTTTTTATAATTCATCAAATTGTTACACAGAGTTACGGAGAAAAACAAAAACAATAAGGGCACAGAGTGTTTTCATTAGTAAGATATTAATAATCTTCTTCATTAAATTTTAATGGCTCTGTGACCGTTTCCATTTCCTGAACTTTGTGCTCTCTTTGTAACACTTTTTTTTAAAAAAACACAAATACAGTCAGGCTATTCCATCACAATTCCATAAGGCTTCGCTCGCGCTATACTTTTATGATCTAGCCCGATTTGGGGTTATAGAAAAACACAAAACCGAAGCTTTCTGGTTTTCGGCGCATACTAATTCATCTGGCTAATTAAAAATGTGATTGCGCCATTTTCATGTCAGATTAAGACCCGGGGTTAAAACCCCGGGCTATTAAATTTAATCCCTACAGAATTGTTCTTTAACTTTCTCATGTGAATGGCAATGCAAAGATCTCGTCCCCTATTTTCAATTCGCGAAATGAATTCTCCAATTCGCTTCATTCGCGTCCATTACTTTTTCACAAAGCGGATGGCCTGACCACCCCCTGCAGCTAGTTGGATGCTTAGCGTGGTATCTGCATTGACTTCTTTCGTTTCGATGGTATAAGCCTGTGGATTGGTTTTCCAATGGGCATCATCCGCATCTTTATAGATCTGTGCGGTATATGAAATGTTGGCATCCAGGAAATCCAGCTTCACCTCAAAGGCCCTGATCTCTTCATTGGAGGCTGCTCCCATAAACCAATCGTCGCCACTTCGACGAACAACGGTAATGTACTCGCCCACCTCACCATTCAAAACACGTGATTCATCACAATCGGCATTAAAATCTTTAATGAACTGAAAGGCCGGATGTCCTTTGTAATGTTTTGGCAGATCACTGGCCATCTGCAAGGGACTGTATAGAATCACAAAATTAGCCAACTGCTTGGCCAAGGTGGTGTGCGTCCGGGTTTGACTGATATCCTCTGCATTCCACTTCACGCGTTCACCGGCATTTTTATAAAGCAGGTCAAAGGTCCCCGGCGTATAGTCAGTAGGGCCACCCAATCCCCTGGTGAAAGGAATAGTCACCGTATGCGAAGCCGGATTACCATCACTCCACGCATTCCACTCCATGCCACGTACACCTTCGCGTGTCATCATGTTGGGCCAGGTGCGGCGAATACCCGTTGGTTTGATGGGTTCATGCACATCGAGCATAAGCTGGTATTTGGCCGCTATTTCAATGACTTTGCGGTAATGACGCACCATAAATTGACCGTGATGATGTTCACCGCGCGGATAAATACCACCGGCATAACCCGTTTTCACGGCTTGAATCCCCAACTCCTGACATTGCTTAAAAGCCGCTTCCATGTATTTCTCATAAGCCGGGATATCACCACCCGTTTCATGATGCCCGATGATCATCACACCATTTTCTTTGGCATAAGCGGCCACTTTCTTCAAATCAAAATCACGGGCCGGTGTCATGTGATCAAAGGCATCTTTGGCCCCCCAATTCTCCCATCCGTCATTCCAGCCCTCAATCACCAATCCCCGGATATCATGAGCCGCTGCAAAATCAATGTGAGCCATGGCGTTTTCAGTGGTAGCTCCATGCCTTGAACCGGGATACCATGTTTCAGTACCCAGGTGCATGCCCCACCAGATACCAATGTATTTCATGGGCTGAATCCATGCTGTATCATCCAGTTTATTGGGTTCATTGAGATTAAGAATCAAATCACTCGCCACTAATCCAGCGGCTGAAGAACTGATTTGAATAGTCCGCCAGGGCGTTTTCACGGGCGCTGATGTACGTACTTTATCATCATTGGCCCAGGGTGTCAATTCAGCCTCATAAATTCCGTCTTTCTTTTGCTTTAATGTCATGCCGGCATAATCGGTCAAGGCTGCTTCATGCAAACTAATGTGTACATTATTATCGGTCTTCATGGTTACCGGAGTAGCCACCCAGGAAGCCTCGTTCATGGATGTTTTCTGATAGAGCTTCTCATAGGTATTGTAATCGGCCCAAATCCACCAGGTTTCCGGATTACCCACCACATCAAATTCAGTTAATTCATCCATGATGATGAACTCCTTCAGGTTCTTTTGTTCGGGAAACTCATAGCGAAAGGCTACGCCATCATTATAGGCTCTGAGATAAATCGTTAATAAACGACCTAACTCAGTAGTCTCCTTTAATTGAATTTTCAATTGCTTGTAGTTATCACGAATGGTTTTATTCTCACCCCAAGGCTGTTCCCATCTTTGATCAGCTTGTAAGATCTCTGCCGTTATCAGTTCAAAATGATCTTTCAATGCCGGTTGGTCTTTCAACTCAAATCCCAGGCGAGAGGGTTTGATGAGGGTATCCTCGTTGAATAAAACATGATACATGGGCACACCTTCTTCTAATTGAAAGTTTATGGCCAGTTTTTCATCAGGTGAAGTAATGGATGTATCATCCTTTTGAACAGAATGACATGCCACCAGGCTAAGCAGAATGAGCAGTACTGTTTGAATCCGTAAATAAGTCTTCATGAATGTATTCTTTATGATGATTGAAATTGAATTATTATCTGAAATAATTATTCAATCAAAATTACGGTGCTTACTTCAGAAAAGAAACCGAATTTGTTACAATCCATGTCACAATACAGATTTACCCACTCGCTAAACACTCATTTACCATCATTTACACATTACAATGTATAGAAACGGATAAGTACTTTATCAATTATTAGTGTGTCATTATTAATTGAAGCCCAAGTAGGATGTTGATACGAATTTCAATTTGAACAACATGATGATAATAGATGTGAAGGACATTATTGAGGATATGTATCAAAATTTTATTCAGATGTAAATACGAGAAAGGTTCTATATTAAAGTTTTTTTATGTGCTAAAATAAGTCGGACAGGTGTGCTTGGTAGTTAGTAAATTTACAGGATTTAGACAGGTAAACCAGAAAATATTCAGAGACAAAAACCATTTGTACTTTGCGTGAAGATACCAATATTTGCAGATAAGTTTGTAATTATTATCAGTAATTTACTATATTTAAAGTGCATCTATTTTTTCACATGCGATGACTTTTAATCCAGACGACTATTTAATAAAGCAGGTTAGCAACGATGATGTCGGAGCTTTTGAAGTGCTCTATAAAAAACACTATCGAATGGTTTATAACTATGCCCGTCACTTAATCGATGACCCCTCTGCATGTCAGGATGTGGTTCAGGATGTGTTTACTTATATTTGGGAATCCAGGCATAAATTGGAAATAAAAAAGTCTTTCAAGTCCTATCTGATGTCGGCCTGTCATAATACTTGTCTTAATCATCTGAATAAACAACGTGTCAAGCAGAAACATGTGACGGAAATTATTAATAGAAGTGGTAACTATCACGATGGTTATGAAGTGATTTTTGAAGATGAGTTAAAAGAAGCTATTGATAATGCAATGGAAGATTTTCCAGAGCAGTGTCGCGAGGTTTTTATTTTAAGTCGCATGAAAGGACTTAAGCATAAAGAAATCGGAAAAATTCTTAATATTTCTCCTAAAACGGTAGAAACCCAGATATACCGGGCATTGAAGATGCTCAAAAAAAAGCTTGTAATCACATTTTTTATTATTTCCTACATTTTAATTTTCTGTATGTGATTCCCTTCGTCAAGGGGATTTTAATTCCTATCTTAAACAGTAATCACTATTCTTTAATCGACACCTTACTTTGTAATGGTAAACGTCCAGGCATACTCACAAGGTGGATTTTTTCTTACTTTTTCTGGAATGTGAATCAGTACTTTCCCGCCTTTCTTTTCCCATTCCAGGTTTTCATCCACTCCTAATAGTTTTATAACACTCGACTTTTTCACTTTAAGCGATTTAATCTCTATCACTGAAGGCATAACTCTTTCACCTTCATCGGCCAGGTAAATGGCATTCTGCCTTCCATCTTTCGAGATACTAAACCGCAATTTACCTTCACTAAATTTCTTTCTACCTGAGGTACCATAGATAGCTGTATTATTCACATCCATCCAATTCCCGATCTCTGTAAAGCGATCATAGACGGCCTCCGGCCAGGTGCCTTCCGGACCAGGACCTACATTAAGGAGTAAGCTTCCATTTTTCGACACGACATCGCATAACATATGGATAACATTTCTTGCAGGCTTATAGGTATCCTTAGGATTATAAGACCAGGAGCCTCCCATCGTGATGCACGATTCCCAGGGCTCTTCAAAATACCGGTCGGGAATGAATTGTTCGGGAGTCAGGTAGTTTTCATCCGGGCCTTCTATATGGCGGTCAACCACAATTAATCCTGGTTGTTTCTTCCTTGCCTTCACAGACATCTCAGCAATTTTGAGATCCTGGTCCTGGGGGATATTTAATTGTGTGTAACCACTTTTTAAGAAGAGCCCGTTGATGAAATTGATCAATTTCTTTTGTCCTTTCGTCAGCGGTCTTACCCATCCACCATCCATCCATAATATATCTACCTGCCCGTAATTGGTCATTAATTCATCCACCTGTCCATGAAAGAAATCCACATAGGCCTGCCAGCGATCAGGATATTTTTCAATACTGTAATTAACGTTACGGTCAGGTGTCGCATAATTGGGCCACCAGAAATTTTCGTTGTTCCAATCTGGTTTTGAGAGATAAGCCCCTATCATGAAATCTTCAGCCTGAAATTCTTTGAATATTTCTTTCGTCACATCAGCTTTAGGATGACTGTGAAAGGGACATTCCCGGGAAGTAATTTTATAATCCGACAATTGGGTGTCAAACATATTAAAACCATCGTGATGCTTGGTTGTAAAAACCATGTAACGCATACCTGCTTCTTTAGCTGCTTTGGCCCATTTCTCCGGGTTAAATTGAACGGGATTAAAAGTGGTTTTCAGATTTTCATAATCTCTTTTAAAATCCTCATAATCCGGAATCTCTCTTCTACACCAGTCCTCGTCTTCGGCACATAAGGCCCATGACTCCACAATACCCCATTGGCTATAGGGTCCCCAATGCATGAACAAACCGAATTTCTGATCGCGCCACTTATCCAGATTTTCTTGAACTATGGGATCCTCTAGCGGATAGTATTTGTTAAGCCGTGTTTGAGCCGTAAGCACAAAAAAATAGGATCCTAGAATGATTGAAAGAGTTATTAGTCGTTTCATGTATTTAGAAGCTGTTTATTAATTTTCATATGTATTAGGATAAATGTGTATCAGTGAATTCCGTCGCAAGAGAGGGTGGTGCATAAATCAATTATCACCCCCAATCATCGAGGGCACGGATCTTCTTCCCCTTTATATGAGGTTGTCTCAAAAGCCAAATAAATGCCACAAAGTCACAAAAACACGAAGACTTCACTAAGAGTTAACTTGAAGAAATTTAGTTCTTTGTGTATTCTCTGAGACTTAGTGGCTTAGTGGCGAATCATCTATTTAATGCCTTTTGAGACAGCCCCTAATTGAATTAATACATCATTCACTTCCATTACCCCGGCATTTATGCCGGTAGTATTACTGCACACTATACTTTCGACGCCCACGCATAGGTATAAACCGGACACTATACCTTGCGCCGATGGAAACGAATGTTATACCATTTTAATTTCAAACTGCGCTGGTATATGCCGATACATAATCAAAGGGACTTAAGAAGTGCAACGCACTTAAGGCGCATTTTGATTAGTAATCGGTATTATTTATCCGTAGAAAGAGAGATCACATTCCCTTTCTCAATGGTAAACGATATATTACGCTGTTGCTGCTTACCCTGTGATAAAATAGTGATATAACCCGCATCACTTCCTTCGATTGGTTCTATAATAATACCTTCCGCATCTGGTATTAACTTAATGGCCTCCTGAGATACTTCACTCAAATTAGGAATGTAAATTTTTGTGGGCGCATTAATATCTGCCTTCTCATTCCATTTACAAGTAAATTCGCCGCTTACAGGATCATAATCATAACTACTCAATTCACCGGCTATAAGCTCAGGAAATGGACGAATCACACCATTTTTGAAATAAGAATAGTTCTCGGTTCCCCGCCCATAAGCCCAGTAAGTGTTATTGAATAAGAACTTCTCAAACAGCTTGAGGTTTTTATGAGCCAACTCAGTGCGACCAGGCGTTTCACCACCTAAGGCACCCCATTCGCCAACCAGAACAGGCACATTCATGCGCTTGCCACTCTGGTAAATACGCTCAAAGATCAATTCAAGTCTATCGTCACTAGAGTTGGATAGTTTATCTGTATCTACGAGTAAATCGTAGCCATGGGCTGCATAGGCCACTAATGGATCAGTGGTGCCATCAGCCAGTTTAAACGGTTCCAAAGCGGTATAAACACCACTATTACAAAAATAACTGTGGTTGAAGAACAGTATTTTTTGGGTATCAATCTCACGCACGGCATGAGCTACTTTTTGGTAAAAGGCTTGCAAGGGGCCACTTTCAAAGGCACTATTCAACTCATAAACGGCATCCACTACTTTTGACCAACGTTCTTTCGAAGACACCTGATTGAGGGCCTCATAGCGGGTTTCAGGATCAGACCACATCATGCCCACCTCTTCGGCAGTCATTTCTTTACCTGTTTCCTCTGTCATTAACTGCGCATAGGCGCCGAACATATAAGGCATGAACATTTGCGCTTCAGAACCAGCAAAAGGCTCATTCATGATATCAAAACCAATCACTGTTTTATTGTCGGCGTATCGTTTCGCCACATGCTGCCAGGCTGCAGCATAATGATCCTGCACGCCTTTTCCAGTTGATACTGGTGCATTGGCCCAGAAATTATCCCATGAAGTTTGAACAGCCGGGCTGATTAAGTAAGCATCGCTCCATACCGCCCCCTGTACATGCGGTTTTCCTTCATCCAAGGTAGCCCACTTGGGTGCCCCATCACTGTATTTCACACTGAAAAGATCCTGATGCATATCCAGAAACACATACACCCCATTGTCTTCAGCCCACTGAATTTGTTGGTCGATCTTCTTCAAATAATTCTCATCGTATTGCCCGGGTTCTGGCTCCAAGCCATCCCAGATAATGCCCAATCGAATGACGTTAAAACCCCATTTATTAAAGTTTGCAAAGGTTTCGGCATCTTCCTTACCAATGTAATTCTCTTTTGGGTTTTTGTTCACCAAATTAACACCATTGAGCATCACCTGACGCCCAAAGCCATCAATAAATTTTGTGCCCTGTATAGTGATAGGTTTAGAATCTACATACTTATTTTTCTCACTCACTGAGCAAGCAGCCATTATAAAGGCCAGGCAAAGTGCCACTGAAAAAAGTTGTGTGCGTCTCATATGCTAATTATTTTAATGTTGTTTTTGTCGATCATTTTTTACTTCTCAAAAATACAATTCAAGACGTCTTCTATGAAACATGTGGTATATATAGTCCCATTTGGGGATAAATGAAACCACTAAATTTTATTCTTTTTTTGGGGTTGTGATGAAAAGTTGATTTTTGTTCGAGTATAGGCATATATTCACCGGACCGAATAGCTTCAGTTTATAGAATTCAAATAAATGAAAGGAAAATTAAACGGAGAAAGTAACCACCCCGGCACATGCAGGGCGGTTGAGTATGATAGAAAGTTTTATTGCTTAGGTACGAAAGTCAAGTTAAGTAGAAATGAAGGTTCTTCTGTGCCTAAAGTACCATCATTATAACTATGGAAGAATACAGTAACAGCTAACTCATCAGCAGTAATACTTCTAATTATTGCGGTTGAGGTGTAGTCTTTGATGCCGAGGAAACCACCATTTGTGAAGGTAACATAATCAACACTTTCAAAAGTAACTGTTTCGGCAACTCCACCGCTGGTACCTTCTTTAGACTCATCATAAACCGTTTTAAGAACCAGATTCTGATTCTCATGTAAAGCCCATGTAGCACCTTGCAGTGGATCCTGAGAAATAGCGAACATACCAACATAGAAACATGTACCAACTATCTTATCTTGTGGAGAATAAACCCAACTGGACAATGCATTATTGTTTTTGTAATCAACGGCATATGATTTATCGGCATTAAATGTGTACTCATCCTCATACTCATCAGGGAAATTATATGGAACATCGTCGTCACCCTGTAATCCATCAATAGTTGCTAAAACATCTGTTGCAGCTTGGTCAACAACAAGATCACTGGTAATATGAAATCCTAAACCGTTGCCAGTACCAGCATTCGACATAACCCATGTATGTGCAGTTAATAGTTCCTCAATGGTAGCGATTGTTACTAATTCAGTAGTTGTGGTAGGTCCGCCGTCACCTGTAACAGTACACTTAATGGTAAAATCTCCACCTGTAGCATAGGTGTGAGTATGACTTCCTGCAGTTTCTGAAACTGTTCCGTCACCATATTCACATGCCCATGTAGTTACGTTTTCAGCTTCTGCTGCAATATCTATAGTAAATCCATCAGTAGTGATGAATAATTCAATTGTAGGTTTTGCAGGTCCGTCATCATCACTACAACTGGTAAAGAAGGCACCCATCATAAGTGCTAATCCCAATACAATGCTTAATAAATTTCTCTTTTTCATAACGAATTAAATTTAATTAGTGATTTAAGTTAATCTGTATTTATTTTAATTCTCAAATAAGCTTAGCGCGCATCCCACCAAACTTTTATGTCAACTTTATCTTCCCCCCCGGGTAAGCGGTCAATAGCCTCCTGCATGTTATCACCATTAATAGATCGCTCCTTTGTTGCAGGATACAGCACCCTAATTGGCATAAAGCCATCGGTAACGCCTTTCTCAAACTCCGGGCCTGTCCGCCGGGCTATAACAGGATAACCAGTACGACGAATGGTACACCACGATTCAAATGCATTTGGTACACTTGTAATCCACATCTGGGTGCTGATTTTACGGTAATTATCTTCTTGGTCAGCACTCAGTGTTGCTTCCTTTTCGTTCTCGAGGTAGGTATCAATAAACTCATCATCAATATCCCATTGCTCCATACACAATGCAATGGCGTCTTGGTATAGTTTATTTGCATCACCACCAACACCTTGAATATTGAACAGCGCAGCTTCTGCTTTGTATAGGCATATTTGTCCGGCTGTAATCAGATATATAGGTTGCGTTTTAGCAAAAAATTGCTCCGAAGGAATAGATACATCTTTTCTGTTGTACTTTGAATACTCTTCATCAGATAAACCGTTTGGAAATCCGGCATATTCACCGGCCGGGTTTTTGGTAGCATAAAAAGAGAGGCGCGGATCATTAGTTTCTTTTAAAGCAGTAATAAATTTTTCAGCCCATACTAAATTATATGTCCCTTTCTGACTTGCATTCCAATAGCCCCACCAAGGATTGTACATATCACTTTTACTATCTGAGGTTAACAGAATAGGATTCTGACTATTATCATCCATCAATGGTTGTGACAGACACTCCTTAATAACCGGTTCATATTTGCCGGGATCAACAAATCTGGCACGCATGGCAAGATGCAACCTGTAAGAGTTCGCAAAGCGTATCCAGTTTTCAACATTTCCTTGATATATAGGGTCAACATCCGACGCATAAATATGATTCTCTGCCTCTGCCTCTTCCAATACTGCTATGGCATTTGTTAATTTTGCAAGCATATCAGTGTATATTTCCTCCTGCTTATCATATTTTGGTGTGGTATTACCGTATTTCCCCATTCCTGCCTCAAAATAAGGAACATCACCAAAGGCATCAGTTAATTTCGAAAAACTAACAACAGCAATGATTTGCGCCTGAACATTGTGCCATTTGTTCGCATATTTTTCACCTTCAGAAGTCAGGTGCATTACTTCAACGGCATTACGTATCGATGAATTATAAATGGCTTCAAATATAAATTCAGGATAATCATTATTACCAACACCCATATAGGTATCTATCGGACGCACCCAATTATTTGAAACATAGATATGAGCATGTTGCCCACCATAAGTAGTATGCAGATCATTACTGGCATCGTTAAACGCTCCGCGCACAGCACTAGTAAACAAATATTCATCCGGAATATTTTTTAGTTTGTTGGGATCCGTATTCATCTCTTCCCACCTGTCGGTACAGTTAGTTAATCCTGATAACAAAACTGACAGTATCAGAACAAACCTTATTGTTTTTGTTTTATATACCATTTTCATCTCTATTAGTTTGTCAAGTTTATAATGTTCATCACGATTAAAAGTTTAATGACATATTAAATCCAAAACTTCTTGAAGTAGGCATTGGGTTTAATTCAAATGCATTTCCAATACCACCAGAATTAAACCCGGATTCCGGATCGTAATCATGTGATGCATTATAGAAGAAGAACAGATTCCTGGCAACAAATGATACATGTACTCGCGTCAGAAATGACTTTTCCATCCATTTCTGTGGCAATGTATACCCTAAAGATAATTCCCTTAAGCGCACATTAGTAGCATCCATAATGTAATCTTTTACTATCTTTTGGAAGTAAATAACATTAAGGTTTCTGGTCATCGGTTGAACTGGTACATCATTAGCTTGCCCCGTATTAACATTTACTCCCTCTTCGACATACCCTTTAGGGATAACACCCGAAATCGGATCTGAGTGTAGCAATCCTTCATGAGTAGCATACCATTCATCCCTTCCTTTTAAAGATTTTTTTGACGTACCCATTAAGTCTTGATAAAGCCTGGATTCAGAATAGTATTCACCACCAAGCTGAAAGTCAATTAGAAATTTAAGGCTAAGATTTTTATACCTTAAATTATTTGTGAACCCACCCATCAGGTCAGGATTAATATCACCTAGTTTTTTATAATCACCAAGTATTGGATTGCCATAATCGTCTATAAGTTTTTGCCCTTTTTCATTTCTGGCATAATCATTTCCATATATTGATCCGTAAGGCTCTCCTTTACGAAGTTCTACATAAGCAAAACCGGTAACTGCTTCTAATAATACTTGTCTTTCAACTCCCTCATTTAAGGAAATAACCTCATTTATGTTTTCAGAAAAGTTAAGTGACAAATCGTAACTAAAGTTAGTTTTATTAACAGCCGACCCGCTAATTAAAAACTCATAACCCTGATTTCTTACCTCACCTGCATTAATTCTCTGGGAACCAAATCCTGACGAAGGAGCCAACTCAACACTCATAATCATATTCTTGGATGTACCGTCGTAATATGCAAGATCCAGTTCTACTCTATTATTGAAAAAACTTAAATTAGTTCCTACCTCCCATGAATTGGTAATTTCCGGTTTGAAATTCTCAAAGGCCAACTGCCCGCTCATTCCACCAAGCGGATAGGGGAAATTAGATTGAGATACATTGTAGTAGTTGGTAGTTTGATAGGCCGAGGCATCGTTTCCTACTTTTGCGACAGATGCTCTGATCTTACCGTTTGACAGGAAATTTGAGTGAATATTAAATGCTTCAGTAAACAGAAAACTGAGGTTGCCGGAGTAAAAACTGTATGAGTTATTTTCTTCTGGTAAAGTAGATGACCAGTCAGTACGATAGGTCATATCAAAATAAAGATAATTTTTGAAAGAGATTGTTCCTAAACCATACAAAGACAAAACCTCTTTCTCACTAAGACTTTCCCAGGTAGAAAAATTCTTGAGATTACTCATGTGAAAAAAATCAGGTACCTTCCATTCTCCTCCATTTTGTCCTATACCTTTCCAATTATTATATCGATGGTTTCCTCCCACACTTAAATTCACCTTAAAGTCCTCGCCGAGTGGTGTATCATACGCTAAAAGAAAATCACTATTCCATTCATAACTGTTACTGGTGCTTTGCCCCATTGACCCCAGATAACTACTACCATTATAACTACCACTAGCGACATATTCTTTCGAACTGAAATTAGTAAAATCGATCCCTGAACGCACCAAAAGGTTTAGTTTATTCGTGAAATCATACTTAACAAAAAGTAATCCTTGCACACGGTGCTTCTCGTCACTGTTCTTTTTGTTATTCATCGTCCAATAAGGATTCGATACTGTGCGATCCCAAGCCCATTGTTCGTAGCCATCAGCAGCCTCAGCATTATCTTTCACACTTTGCAGCACAACGTTTCGCGGCATAGAACTAAGTGACCAACCAGCATTGGCAGGATCCTCAGCAAGATATGGGCGGTTTTTGACTTTATTATGAATATATGTAACCTTGGCATTCATCTCAAGTTTATCGCTGATCTTTGAACTTCCATGAACATTGAATGTTTGTTTGCTCATATCATTAGTTGGATACATGCCATTACTATTCTGCTGTGTAATGGATGCCCTGAAAGTAGAGTTTTCGCTACCTCCATCGAATGCCAATGTATTAATGAGGGTAGTACCCGTGCGGTAAAACTCTTTAAAATAGTTGGATTGAGCCTCATATGGTATGCTATTACCAAGCCAGTCCTGCTGCAATGAACCATCCATTTTGCTACCCCAACTCCAAATCCATGGCTCTTCACCTGTTACATTGGATATATCACCCTTAACGTCTGTAGGGTATCGACCATAAGCACCTTGCCCATACTCATTCTGAAGATCCGGATATACCATTGGATTATCAACCATAAAACTTGAGTTAAATGAAACACCCAGGCCCTTACGTTTCTTTCCTTTTTTTGTAATGATCAGAATGACTCCATTAGCTGCACGAGAACCATATAGAGCAGCAGCACCTGCACCCTTTAAAACACTCATCGATTCCACGTCATCGGGATTAATGTCCGATAAAGCATCCCCTTTATCGGTACCACCCCAATTACTGGCACTTCCATAGGTTCCGCCACTGACCGGTACGCCATCCACAACAACAAGCGGTCTGTTTTCACTTGAAAGTGATGCTATACCCCTTAATACCACTCTTGTGGAACCATCCACACCCGATGGGGCACTGGATATCTGTAAGCCAGAAACTTTACCTACCAGTGAATTTATGGGATTATTTTGTTTTACGTCGGTTAATTCTTCACTTCCCACAGATGTGATTGAATATCCCAATGAACTCTTATCTCTTTCAATATTCAGAGCCGTAACGACTACTTCACCTAAAGCAGTTACATCATCTTGCAGAGTCACATCAATTGAGCTCTGACCGTTGATAGGAATTTCCTGCTCTTCAAAGCCGATAAATGAATAAACCAGTACATCGTATTTGCTGGAAACTTCCAGGGTATAATTACCATCGAAATCGGTAATTGTACCATGTGTGGTTCCTTTCACAAATACATTTACACCGGGCAGCGCTATGTTATCAGATTTGGCTTTTACCTTTCCCTTCACCACAATAGCTTGCTGTGCAACACCTGTCGGGATTACCACAATCAGGTTATTCTCCAACATCCTAAAATCGAGATTTGTTTTTTGCTTTAATTCAGCAATAACTACCTCAATATCTTTCATTTTTGCGTCCAGCGTAATCATTTTATCCAAATCCTGAATGTCATCGCTGTAGAAAAAACGGTATCCTGTTTTCTCCTGAATCTGTTTAAATAGCTCACTAACGGCTACAGGGTTCTCTTTCTTTGATGTTGTTTCTTCCTGTCCTACTAATTGAAAGCATGTTAAGAATGTCATCAATGGTATTAAAAAGATGTAACTTTTCCATCTCGGCCACAAGGCCGGTTTTCCGTTAAGCACGGAACCTAAAGAGTATGTCTTCATATTAGACTGGTTAATTAATATTGCTGATTAAAGGGATGACTAATCTCTAAATAACCATATTTCTCGATTTTGAATTCTGAAGTTGACGGAGGAGGCTAAGCGCATGGCTACCATCACCTGTTCAATGGTTTCATTTTCCAAAACACCGGAAAACTTCAAGTCTTGCAGTTCCTTATCATCCAGGTGGATCTTCACATTGTATTTACGTTCCAACATGATAGCCAGATTTTTCATGGATTCACTCTTCACATGAATTTTATCATTCACCCAGGCAGTATACAGATTGGGGTCGATATTTTTTGAAATAAATAGTTTGTCCTTTTTACCACTCGTATCTGCATCTCCCGGTTTTGACACCGCTTTGTGATATATCACCTGTTCGTGCGGTTGCAGAAAGAATTCTTTTTGAACCCTCTTTAGGTCAGAACTATTTTTTGTAACACTGATACTTCCTTCGATCAATGTGGCCTCAATGGTATTATCCTCACCATAAGACCGAACATTAAATTCAGTACCGTAGGCTTTTACCATCAGATCGGTTGTTTTGACAATAAAAGGCTTATTGGGATTTTTAGCCACTTTAAAATAAGCTTCACCTTCCACGCTCACTTCTCTGGTCTTCTTACCAAATTGAGAATTATAAACGAGCTTACTTCCGGCATTAAGAATGACTTCACTCCCATCGGCCAGATGAATGTGTGATTTGGATCCATATGGAACTTCAATAATCTGTGAAGAAAGAAGACTGTTCGTATAATTTTGATACACAAAAAATGAACCGCCCGACACGAGTAAGCCTAAAATAAAGATGGCGGCATATCTGCTGATCGTATTCCAAATGGAGATTTTTACGACTTTAGCTGTCTCTACTGAATTCGAGATAACTGCCTTATGTAATTTCTGCCATTGCTCATCGATTAACTCATCGGTCAATTCTCTGTTTGAATCCAGATTAATCCAGACATTGGATAATTCTGCCAGGGATTTTTGATCTTCAGGGTGCTCCTTGAGCCAATTCATTAAATCGGCCTGCTCAGCCTTATTGAGTTGCTCTCCTTCAAGAAGCAATAGAATGAGTCGATTTATATTTTCTTGTGATGTCATAGTTGCGTTTCTATATTACAGGCAATTGTCACGTAAAAATCACTTACAAGAAATTAAAAAAAAAATCAAAATAATGTATATACCTCGCTTTTAAAACACCTTTAAGGCCCGGCACATCTGGGCTTCTACCGTTTAGGAGCAATGTTTAATAAATCGGCAATTTCTTTATGTTTCATGCCTTTCATTCGACTTAAGATGAATATTTGACGACATTGTTCAGGTAATCCTTCCTAAGTCGCTTCAATTTTTGTTCGAAGCTCTTGTTCAAAAATGGCCTCATAACCATCCACATGCTTATAGGACTGGCCCAATACATGACTGGCATGTCTTTGCCTGACCTTTCGCTTATTAATGTAATTGATGCAGGTGTTATGACAGGCTGTTAACAGGTAGGATTTGAAAGATTTATGTATTTGAAGCGTTGCTCTGTTTTCCCATACATAACTATACACATCCTGAACAATATCCATTCGTATGGAATGATCCGTGATGAAATGAGCGGCATAATTATAAACGATTCGATAGTTTGCACTATACATTTTTTCGAAGACAATTATGTCCTCACTTTCATTTTGTCCGAATATGTATTCTTCAAAATTCAATGCTTACTATTTATTCATTTAAGTCACCAGGCACTTTTTTTCTGCTCAAGCCGCAGGGGCTTTTCCTTTCTTCCTTCAGTCGAAGAAAGGAAACAAAGAAGACCGCGACTGCAGCACTCGCTTACCCACTATATCTTTGTTGATGAGACAGAAAGAACTCGCTACGCTTCAAACAGCTTTCTGTCCCTTCAGCAACTTCAGCAAGTGGGTCCCAAGCTACGTTGCTGAGGTCGAAACCCCAAACTGCTTTAATCACAAAACTATTTCATAATTCCAGGATCAATATAATAAATTATTATGACTAAAACACCAAAACAAAATTAACACCAACCACAATTAATGTTATCTGCCAATAACTTACCTTTGAAAAACACAATCCAGACAAAAGCTAGCAGCAATACATATAAAAATACAGATAACAGCAAGGAGAACCTTGCTATTATCAGGGAAATTGCTTTTAACTTTTTATTTAATAACCACCCCGCCTTCGGCACCCCTCCTAAAAAAATCAGGAGGGGAAAAGCGTGACCGAGAGAAGATTCTCCTCCTTTTTTTCAAGGAGGAGTACCGCGAATGATGAGTGGGGAGGTGGTTATTTGTTTAAAAGCAATTTCTCTGTTGCTATTATCTGCTATTTTGTTGTTAGAGCTTATTAATTACAACAGCTATTTTGGGGGCTAAAAGTAAGTGGTGTATTTAAAATCACCCATCCGAACATTACTCTGTTGGCCTCAATATTCATCAATTGCTTATTTTCAACACATAAGCATAATCAGATAGATTCCAATTGGGATCAAAAGCCGGTAATGCAACCTCTATGCCTGATCCTTTTGGTTTCCATTTCAAATTTCCTTTAACGCCCAGCAAATTAATTTTGGCTCCTTTACGAGGTGTGATATCCTTGATGACCAGCGATTGACCAGGCCATTTAGGTAAAATCGCATAGACAGCCTCGTTTTTACTTGTGAAAAACAGTTCTTTGACAGCCATTCCGGGCTGCTGATCAACCGTTTGTTTCAGAATATAATCACCGCCCACATAGGCCTGGCCTTCTTTAGGCTTATGATCACGATCGCCCTTGGACCACTGGCAATGTTTCTTCCATTTCCGGGTACCATAAATGGCTTCCCCATTCACATCCAGCCAGGCACCTATCTGCAACAGCCGTTCCTGCATGATAACCGGTATTTTTCCATCACTTGAGGGACCTACATTAAGGAGCAGGTTACCTCCCATACTAACCAGGTCGCATAACATCAGCACCAAAGCTTTGGGAGAGGTATAGTCTTCAATATTCTCATCGCGATTATAGCCATAGGAGAATCCCATACCCCGATTTTCTTCCCAGGGATGATCACCTTCCATTCCTTCCGACTCATATTCAGTGGTGAAATAACCTCCATGGTGGTGTCGGCACCCTTTAAACCATCGGTCGTTAATCAATACTTTATCTTTACAAGGAGACTCATTATACAGCCAGCTTATCAATTCACCACTTTTCCAATATGCATCATCCCGCTCCCATTCACCATCAGCAAATAACAGATCAGGCGCATAGCGATTGACCAAATCTTTAAATTGAGGGTGGTAATGTTCCTGCACAAATTTCTCAGGAGCTGCATTATACCATGGATGATACCATTCGTAAAGACTATAATACAATCCGGCTTTCAGGCCTGCCTCACGCATGGCATCCATATATGGCCCGACCAAATCTCGTTTCGGACCAATGTCTCCGGCATTCCATTTAAAATGACGGGCATTCTGCGCTTGCTTATTGGGCCATAAGGTAAAGCCATCGTGATGCTTGGAGGTTAACACCACGTATTTGGCACCTGATCGTTTAAACAAATCAGCCCATTCAGTGGGGTCATACAATTCAGCCTTAAACATCTTCCCAAAATCGTAATAGCTGGATTCCTTTCCATACACCTCATCCTGAAAATTAGGTATCGCCATCCCATCCGGGTTATTATTCCCAAAAATACTTTTTCCCTGCAACCACTTTTGGTACCACTCGGTATAGGTGCCAGCCGGCGACCACGAAGGAACAGCATAGGGTCCCCAATGGATGAAAATACCGAATTTGGCATCGGCATACCAGGCCGGTATGGGCCGTGCATCCAGTTCTTTCCAGATCTCTGTGGTGTTGTAGTTATCCACTTTCACATCCCACTCCTTTTGGGTGTTATCCTGAGCTTTGGTTTCCAAAACAGCCGTACAGGATAATACAACTAACAATATGAGGCCCCACAGGCGCTCAGATAATTTTAAAGTACTTCTTTGATTACGCATGTATGTATTATTTAGTGATCACATCAAATTCTGAATAGCGTACAAGCTTTTCATCAGCCACGGTGTTTAAAGCCCTCAACCGAATGTATCGTGCCTGAACGGGGGCAAATACCTTCTTTTGCCAAACCGGACTGTTTTTAATGTTCGAAAACTCACCCGATGATTGTTCAGACCAAAGCTTACCATCCGGAGAGGTGTAAAAGGCAAAGTTAAAAATAATCCCTTTGGGACGGTGCCCCTGATCAGGCAGATACCTGAATCCTTCCACCAAAACACTCTCACCCAGATCAATCACCAGGTCTCCGGGCATCTTATCATGCTGCTGGTGCCAGCTGGTGCGCTCATTGCCATCCAGGATATTTCCACAGCGCTTATCATCGGTATGGAGCACCTTCCAATTGCTTTTGCTGATATCAAACGCCGCTGTCACCACATCACTTTTTCGCTTGGTCACCGCATCGACAGCCACCACCTTTACATTGGCTTTCCCATTGAGTACAAAAGGTTTTTCATACCTGAGAGAGGCCTCGTCAGGTTCACTTCCATCAAGGGTATAGAACAGGTCGAGATGGGTATTATCATTGGTGATGGTCACCACCCCTTCTTTATTTCGACTCACCCGGGGACTGGTAATGAGCTGTGGCGCATTGAATAGTTCCACATTGGAAATGGTCGGACAAGCCTTGGCACCAGTCACCCTAAAACGGATTTTACGCGTTGTTAAATCCGGTAAGCGCAAGATGCGTTTATAGCCGATGGTCGTTTCGGAAGCCACTTCTTTCCATTTATTATCCTGTGTAAGAATATCAACGGTAAAGGTTTTCACTCGTTGCCCAAGGGTAATGTACTCCTGCACCAGGAAACGGTTAAAAGTAATGGCTTCATCAAATTCAAAAACCAAATCGGCCGATG
Source organism: Marinilabiliaceae bacterium (assembly GCA_016342595.1). Classification (GTDB taxonomy): domain Bacteria; phylum Bacteroidota; class Bacteroidia; order Bacteroidales; family Marinilabiliaceae; genus JAEINY01. The sequence continues at coordinate 2,518 of JAEINY010000020.1, read as the reverse complement.
TAACACCATCATCGCTTGCCCAATAGGTTTCAGCATTCTGATCATTCACCTTTTGTGCATTGAAGCGACGCGCCTTACCCCTCACATTGGAGGCTTCAATGGCATCTACCTCAAGAAGCAGGTTATGGGCCAAATCGCTGCTTATAGTCTTTTGCCATTCGATGACATTGGCTGCATCGTTCTCATGAATCAGCCCCCGGTCATCAATGGGAAAGTTAAGCAATCCTGTTCCGTTTCGGCCCACTGACTCATAGAAATAATCCATCAGGCGTGATACGCTTTTAACCCGGTGATCTTCTGATTTGTGATAGAACCATCCCGGCCTCACCGAGGTATTAATTTCAGCAGGCACCCAATAATTACCATCTTCATGCCCCGGGTTCAGCTCTTTATACCGGGGCCATCCCGGCCAGGCTTCATCACGCCTGAGGGTCGACCAGTTGGTTTTACCGCCCACCCCGCTTTCGTTGCCGCACCAGCGTACATCCGGACCGGCATCGCTAAATATAAGGGCATTGGGCTGTAACTTACGCACCAGGGCAATGGTAGTTGGCCAGTCGTAGTAGGTCTTACGGTCCACCGATCGTTTCTCATCAGCCCCGCCGTAATAGCCGGTACCTCCGTTGGCCCCATCAAACCACACCTCAAAGATGTCACCGTAATTAGTTAATAGCTCGGTGAGCTGATTCCGGAAGTAAGTGATGTATTCGGGCGTACTATAAACGGCACTGTTCCTGTCCCATGGTGAGAGGTAAACACCAAACTTAAGGCCGTGCTGCCGGCACGCATCAGACAGCTCCTTTACCAGGTCGCCTTTCCCATTGCGCCAGGGTGAATTCTTCACCGAGTATTCGGTGTATTCAGAGGGCCAGAGGCAAAAGCCATCATGGTGTTTGGCGGTCAATATAATGCCCTTTAAGCCGGCTTCTTTAATGACCTGACACCACTGATTAACATCTAATTCAGTGGGGTTAAATGTGGCAGCCGGCACACTGCCATAGCCCCATTCCTGATCGGTGAACGTATTCAGCCCGAAATGAATAAAGGCGTTACGCTCCATCTCATTCCATTTCAACTGGTCAGCCGTCGGAACCGGTAACACCGGCCGGGGCGGATCAACCATTGTACATTGTGCGAAAGCAAGGCTTAAAACACATGCGATGCATGGTAGTAGTTTTTTCATGTATTTAAAATATTTAGTATCATGTTTTAGGTTTCGGGTTTTGGGTTTCAGGTTGCAAGTTGCAGGTTTTAGGTTTCGGGTTTTGGGTTTCTGGTTTTACAAGAATAGATAAAATCAAATATATCGGCTGTCATAACGGTAATAGAAACTATCCAATTGGTAAAACAATTGGATTATCCGCCAGCGAAATTGCTTTTAAACAAATAACCACCTCCCAACTCATCCTTGAAAAAAGAGAAAAAACTTCTCTCAGTCACGCATTTCCCCTCCTGATTTTACTTAGGAGGGGTGCCGAAGGCGGGGTGGTCATTAAATAAAAAAGAATTCTACAATACGCTATCCGCTCCGCGGAACTCTCAGAGCTCATGTCAATTATTGCTTGGGGAGTCATTGTAATAACGATATATTATTTTTGAGGCGCTTCCGGAAGAAGAGTAGTTATACCGATTACCAATCAAAACGATTGATAAAAATATCAATCTATGATTGTGTATCGGCATTTACCATTGTAATAAGCAAATTGCTTTAGCAATCATTTTGTTATACAATTGGTATTATTATAAATTGAACTCCGTTGGAGTTCCTTCTTTCATTCTGTTGCACCGTAGGTTTTCACCTACGGTTATTGTTATTTGATCCTTTTCGGATCATTTTTATCAATAAAAGTTATCTCATTAAAGCCATGTAACAAGCTATAATTATAACCGCGAAGCGGTGTAATAATAATAACCACGGGTAAAACACGTGGATTATGAAAAAGTAGAAGCACAACCCTGAGAGGGCTGAATAGAAAGCCCTCAACATAATCACTTAACGACTTTTAAGCCTCCTTTTCTAAAATTTGCTGTATCCCTTATTTGTTACTGCCTCTAATTGGTTTTTTTCTTGATAAGTAAAGACATAACCACACACATTAAACCCATTCGCTGGAAAAGTAGTTTGATAACCTGATAGTACTCCTATTCCTCTCATTAAGATAATGAAACAATAAGCAAAAATCCAGTTTAAAGCGATAAAAAGTCTTTAAAATAAGAAATTTATAATTCATTTAAATTAGGCTAAGGTCTTTACTTTTTTTCATTAGTGCACTAATTTTGATAGTGCAATTGCATAGTAGGAAGAATGGATTACTTTTAAACATCTTATTGTCTAAACTTAAAAACATTTTGATATGGCTATTAAGTTAAATGCGATTGAAATAGGACAGCCGGGAGTAGTAGGTGGCGGTCAAAAAAAGTTCTATGCCAAGGCCAATACGAAATGCTGAAAACACTAGAATTTGTGAAGAATAACTAGTTGAACAGCCGATATTTTATTCATTTTTCCACATAAAAA
>JAEINY010000435.1 GCA_016342595.1 Marinilabiliaceae bacterium | reverse complement strand
TCCCACTCAAATCCATCCTTCGTATCCTTGATTACAAAACCAAATGCCTGAAGTTCGTTTCGGATTTTGTCAGCTGTTGCCCAGTCTTTATTGGCTTTGGCTTCTATGCGAAGATTCAATAGCAGATTGACGGTGTTCTCAAGCAATTCGTTTCCGCCTTCTGAAGTATTACCGGCTTCAGACTTCAGACCCAAAATGTCTTCAATCATTACTTTTAACAGTTGCTTGAAGGTATTTAAATCCGCTTGCGTCAGACTGGCTGAACCAGCCACCATGTGATTGATATTTTTGACGGCTTCAAAAAGGTTAGCGATCAAAATGGGACTGTTCAGATCGTCACTAATGGCCGCATAACACTTATCTGATAACGTGTTTGCGTCAAAGGTGGAGGTGTCGCCTGCTTTTAGCTTATCCAGTTTGGAATAACCTTCCATTAATCGCTCCATGCCTTTCTGGGCTGCTTGCAAGGCCTCATTTGAGAAGTCAAGCGTGCTGCGATAGTGGGCCTGAAGAATGAAAAAACGGATGGTCATCGGACTGTAAGCTTGTTCCAGGTAATCGTGACTGCCTGTGAAAAACTCCTCCAGTGTAATGAAATTACCCAGTGATTTACCCATCTTTTGACCGTTGATGGTAATCATGTTATTGTGCATCCAATAGCGGGCCGGGGCATGACCATGTGCTACGGTACTTTGTGCAATTTCGCATTCATGGTGTGGAAACAGTAAATCCATGCCGCCACCGTGAATATCAAACTCTTCGCCCAGGTATTTGGCACTCATGGCAGAACACTCCAGGTGCCATCCCGGAAAGCCTTCGCTGTATTTAGAAGGCCAACGCATGATGTGTTCCGGTGCAGCCTTTTTCCACAAAGCGAAATCAAAACTATTTCGTTTTTCCGACTGACCATCTAACTCGCGGGTGGTGCTTAACAAATCTTCAATGTTACGCCCCGATAGTTTGCCATAGTCATTGCTCTGGTTATATTTTTCCACATCAAAATAGATGGACCCATTGCTTTCATAAGCCATCCCTTTGTTTAGAATTTTCTCAATAATCTGAAGTTGTTCAATAATATGGCCGGAAGCGCGCGGTTCGATACTTGGCTTGAGTACATTCAATTCATCCATGAACTGGTGATACCGGTCAGTATAGTATTGTACCACTTCCATTGGTTCCAGTTCTTCCAAGCGTGCTTTCTTGGCAATTTTATCTTCTCCTGCATCGGCGTCATTCTCCAGGTGGCCCACATCGGTAATGTTGCGGACATAACGCACTTTGTAATCCATGTGTTTTAAGTAACGGAAAAGAATATCGAATGTAATAGCCGGGCGGGTGTGTCCCAGGTGGGGATCACCATAAACGGTAGGGCCACAAACATATAAACCAACGTGTTTGGGGTTGATGGGTTGGAATTCTTCTTTGGTACGAGATAAGGTATTGTATATGAATAATTTGTTTTTCATGCCGGTTATCTTGCTTCTTAATTATTATAACAAGCCGCTAAATTACAAATTATTGCTGATTTATCAGGGTTTTTTCAAATCCTCCGTCCGTACAATTTGACCATTTTCGTAAACTACTTTTTTGATGAGGTTCCCATCCTGGTCATAAAGTAAATGTTCGCCATTAAATAGTTTACCCTTTACAAAGAAACCTTTACGCTCAGGTTTACCACTCATATGATAGACAGTATGCATACCTGTTCCGGTGAATGTAGAGCGTTCAGGTGGAGTTGTTTTTTTAGCAGGGAGTGATTTGGAGGGGTCATGGGCAATAGATTTGTTGAATTTCCCTTCAGCATATACACGTTCAGATATCAAATGCCCCTCTTCGTTGTATACTTTAAGGGCACCGGTTGTTTTCCCGTTATTCCAATCGCCCTGGTATTTAAGGGTACCGTTTTCGTGATAATACTTTTGAACACCTGTTCGTTTACCGTCTTCATTGTAATTCCAGTCGTAAGCTATCTGACCGGTCGCATGATAAAGCTGGTAGGAACCTTGCCAATGATCAACATCCCAATAGCCTTTTTCGCGGATACTCCCGTTCTCAAAATAGAAACAAGCATTGCCTTTCGGAATTCCTTTCGAGTAGGTTATTTCATGTTTCTTTTGACCCGAAGGATAGAAGGCCAGCCATATACTGTCTTTTTTGCTATTTTGATAGTAACCGCTTTCTACAATTTGGTCATTTTTATTGTTGAATGTGATCCACAATCCCTGCTTTTTCTTGTGCGTGTCAGTAATGTTTATGGTATCACCATTATAAATAGCGAATGACTGGGCTGCAAGTTGAAGCGATAAGCTAAAGAGAATGAAAGTAATAATGATCTTCATGAAAACATCTGTTTAAAAAGAATGTTGTCCTTGAAATATGCTAAGTTTTTAAGGGCAATTGAAATAATAGTGTTCTTACGCATTATTCGTTGAAAGGTTATCATATTAATGGTGTAATTTGCTACCGGAAGAAACACAGTATTTATTAAAGAACGTGAAAGAGTTAAAATTTTAAATGATGGAAGCTCGAATTAAGTTATGAAATGATTATTTTGCAAACAATATACACGAAGAAGCATACCTATAGTATTATTATAGTTTGATATAGTTGAGGATGGATGGTGTGTTAGTCGTGTTTGTAAAAAGTAAAAATGAACCTATGGCAAAGAAAAAAGGTAAAGAAAAAAAGACATATAGGAAAAATGAAGTGAGGCAGTTGATTCAAGGATTGTTTTATAATCAGCCCAAACGAACATTTAATTATAAGCAAGTGGCTGGATTGTTGGATGTGAAAAAGCAATCCGGGAAACAGATGGTGCAGGTCATTTTGAATGAGTTGTTTGAGTCGGGTTATTTGACTGAAGTGGCAGTTGGTAAATATAAGCTGATGAGCCGGGGATCAACCTTGACGGGTACCATTGATATGACTTCCACCGGGAATGCATATGTCGTACCGGACGATGAAGGGCAGGATGTATTTATTGCCCGTAGCAACATGAATACCGCTATGCATGG
>JAEINY010000434.1 GCA_016342595.1 Marinilabiliaceae bacterium | reverse complement strand
GTGGTTAACCGGGACGTTTCTCGTGTAGGCCGCAAGCGTATTGTGAGGGGTTCTAATGGATCTTTGGTTGGTCGGGACGGTAGTGGTGTGGACCGGGAGCAGTCTGATCAGTGTGTGAGCCCCAAGCTGAAGCTTGGGGTTGAGATTATGTGTGTTTATCGCTTTGGTTGACACGTTAGTGTATGAAGTTGGGTTGTTTGTCAAAGGATAGGTGTGTAGGTGCAGTTGTGGACGGATAAAATTGTAATTTGAATGGAGTTCTTTAAAATCAGTATATTATGAATCAAATCCAAAGAAATCAGTATGCGATGTTTATTGCGGTTAAAAACACCATAGCAACAAACCGCCCGGCCATTGAATCGAATGTCGTCATGGTAACAGTTATTAATTCTTTTAGTAGCTTACTGGACGAGTTGAGTGAGGTGCGTATGATTCAGGAAGGTCATGCAGCGGGTTCAGGGCAGTTAAAACAGAAGGAAGAAGCTGAAATGATTCAGGCGACTGTTCAGGTGGCTGCTGCAGTATATGTGTATGCCATCGACCAGAATTTACCCGACCTGCAGGCTAAAGCATCTGTTTCGCCTTCGCAACTGCAGCGCATGAATGCCGAGAAGCTGAAAACCACTTGCCTGAACATTCATGCCCTGGCCGCCCAACTGGATGGGAACCTCACAGATTATGGGGTGACGCCTGAGGCTATCATTAACCTGAAAAAGGAGATTGATGATTTTGCAGCGGTCATTGCTTCCCCGCGTTCGGCCATCGTTACGCGCTCGCAGGCGACGACACGAGTGGCTGAATTGATTAGTGAACTGAATCAGTTGCTGAAGACTAAAGCAGATAAGTTGATGCTCTTGTTTCAACACAGTCACCCGGCGGTGTATCAAACCTACAAGGCGGCCCGCATTATTGTGGATTTGCATAAGGCTAAAAAGAAAGAAGAAGTGGAAGATTGATTTTATGTTATTGTAGATATATGAGCGGCTTTCTTATGGGGGCCGCTTTTGTTTTAGGAGATGGTTCGGAAATTATGTTTTTAAAAAATAGTTAAATTAGTGCCGTTATGTTGCAACGGCAGCTATCAATACACCACCCGTGGTTATACCGATTGTATAATGAAGCTGGCCTTATCTGCATTTCATTTGATAATGTCATTCATCATTACACCGGCATTATACTAAAGTCAATAAGTCCACATTCCCCGAAAAACCGGGGCAAGCTGTGGTTAAAATGGTATTACACCATGCTCAGCCTGTCCCGCTTTTGCGGGAAGCACCTGGATGGCTTTGGCCTAATTAACATGAATGGCCGGGTGTACGACCCCATGTTATCACGTTTCCTGAGTCCCGATCCCTTTGTGCAGGCACCGGGTATCGCCATGGGGTACAACCGCTATGCCTATTGTTTGAATAATCCGTTTTTGTATACGGATCCTTCAGGGAATCGATTTGATCCTTTTGGATGGGCTAAGCGTATTTGGACCAGTATGTGGGATGATCTGGATGATTTTGCTAAATGGGCAGATGATACAGATTGGTTTCCTTCTTCTGGTCAATTAGGTACAGGAATGAATTCATCACAGAACCCATATGCTTATTCAGAAATTAATGGGTATCGAATGTTTGATACGCGTAAAGTAGAAAGTGTATCATTTAGTTTTAATGTTCCAAATAGTAATTTTGATCCTGTAGTTGATGTTGATGCTAAAATTCAACATGATTTACTGGTTTCCAACCAACAACCTGGTGTTGATATTGAGAATAGTAAGTTGTATTTGGAATTTAAGGCAGAGGCAGTTCAACAAGTGAAGAATTATACTCCTTATTTGAGAGGATTCTGGTATAATTACAATTTACGGAAGAATATGGTTTTTTGGGACAAAAAAAGAAGAGGGCTTATCGATTATTATAGACCTAACGTTAGAACTACTCGTCCAATTCCAATAAGAAATAGAGATATTTGGGATGAGTTGAATTTAAGTAAGGAGGTTGTGTATAAAACAGGAGAAGTAACACTAATTATTGGCGGTGGAGTCCTTGATTGGTTTTTTGCTCCTTTTACTGGGCCGAGTGTTTATACTCCGGAAATGAATTGGTATGAAGGCAATAGTAATCTTTATCAATAGGGTATAGTTATGCAAGTAAAATGTAAAACAAAGAATCTATACGAAGGTAATAATCAGGTTGAAAAACATTTGGGTTTACTGTTTAAGTACTTTGAGTCTATACATTATAATGTAGCACTGAATAGGGATCATATTGTATTTGTTCATCCTGGGAAGGGTAGGCAAGCAGGTGCTTTTAGTGGCGTTGCAAATATCTATAGAGGTAAAGTTTATGTTAACGTAGAAGATGGTCATATAATTTACAGATGGAAATTTAAAAAATCAAACATTATTGGAAGCTCTATCGCAATATTAGTTCCAATATTAGGCATCTCTTACATTTATGATTTTTTTCATCTTGGTATTGTTGTTGGCTTAGTAGTTTGTGTTTTGATATATTTTTACTTGAAGCTACAGACGATTTTTAGTATTAAAGAACTTAGTAAGAAATTGATGATTGGTTATTAGGTTGATTAGATAAGGAGCTTCTTAGAGAAGTTGTAGATGATAATTCTACAGATAACTTTAATGTAAAGTAATATAGAGGCACTTCATTGTGGACTTAAATCCCTCGCTCACCGTAGTCACAAGCAATGATTACAGACTGCGGCTTGGCGTAATTTTTAATTACGTCGAATATAAAAGTTATCACGATAGCTATCGTGATTTAACTAACATTGCGAAGCAAGAACCATTAAATGTGTGATATAGAAAAGCCCCGCCACAGCGGGGCTTTTTTAATGCGATAGATTTATTTTACCATCCAGTAATTCCTTCATGCGTTTTTTTGTAAGCACGGAGTTATACCAATTGTATAACAAAATGATTAATAAAGCATTTTGCTTATTACAAAGGTAAATGCCGGAGCACCCATCGATCGCTTACCCCATGAAATAACCTACAATGCCTTTAA
>JAEINY010000433.1 GCA_016342595.1 Marinilabiliaceae bacterium | reverse complement strand
ATTTTGGATGAAGCATTTGAGCATCAATTGGAAGCCATCAAGGATTTGGTGCTGACGGAGGTGAATGTGAAGGAGATGGAATTTCTGAAAGAAACAGCTGGTGTGTTGGTGAAGAAGATAAAGCCTAACTTCAAAACATTAGGGCCTAAGTATGGTAAAATGATGAAAGCCATTGCCGGAGCTGTTAATGGAATGGGGCAGGAAGCTATTGCATCATTCGAGCAAGCTGGTTCTTTTAGTTTAACCCTTGATGGTCAGGAGTTGCAGTTAGCCTTGGAAGATGTGGAGATCATGTCGGAAGATATTCCGGGTTGGTTAGTGGCCAATGAAGGGGCATTAACTGTGGCAATGGACATTAATGTGACGGAGGAATTGCGACTGGAGGGAATTGCGCGTGAGTTTATAAACCGCATTCAGAATTTACGTAAGGATTCCGGCTTTGATGTAACTGATAAAATTAAACTTGAAATACAGAAGCACGAGGGTGTTAATGGTGCCATTGAGAAATATAATGAGTATATTGGTTCTCAAACATTGGCTACTGAAATAAAACTAGTCGAAAAATGTAACGTTAACGATGCTAAATCCGTAGAAATCGATGATGAAATAACCACCTACATGCGGATTGAAAAAATGTAGGACGGCTAACGATCAGATATATTCATTTAAATTTATCCGTATGACTGAAAAAACCCGATACACAGATGATGAACTTCAGGAATTCAAAGATATAATTCTCAAGAAGCTGGAAAAAGCTCAAAAAGATTATGAATTGCTGAGGAATACCATTACCCAAGGTGATGGGAATGATACCCAGGATACTTCTCCAACATTTAAAGTGCTGGAAGAGGGTGCCGCGGTACTTTCAAAAGAAGAAGCCGGTAAATTGGCACAGCGCCAGCAGAAATTTATTCAACATCTTCAAGGGGCCTTGATTCGGATTGAGAATAAGACATACGGAGTGTGTCGGGTGACAGGGAAATTGATTCCGAAAGAACGCCTGAGAGCTGTGCCTCATGCTACTTTGAGTATGGAAGCAAAGGCTAATCAAAAATAGACGTTTGAATAGAATAATGGGGCAGCGGTGTCCTTACATAAAATTAGTGACTTAGGGTAATTACTATCCTAAGTCACTTCCTTTTTTATATCGGTATAAATTTAATTGCGTTGAAATAGTATGTCAGCATTAAAAAAATCTGTATTAATTATTCTTGGAGTATTAGTCATTGATCAAGTCGTCAAGTTTTGGATTAAAACCAACATGATGCTTGGTGACGAAATACCTGTATTTGGCAATTGGTTTGTTATTCATTTTGTGGAGAATAATGGAATGGCATTCGGAATGGAATTGGCCGGTCGGTTTGGCAAAGTATTCCTGAGTGTGTTTCGTATAGTAGCGGTTGGAGGTATTGGTTATTATCTCTATAACCTGGCAAAGAAAGGTGCACCAAATGGTCTCATATATAGTGTCAGTCTGGTGTTGGCCGGTGCCTTTGGAAATATCATTGACAGTGCTTTTTATGGAATCATCTTTGATCATAGTTATGGGCAAATAGCCGCGTTGTTACCTGAATCAGGAGGGTATTCTTCCTTTTTACATGGAAAAGTGGTGGACATGCTTTATTTTCCATTGGTAGAAGGCCGTTATCCGGAGTGGATTCCCAGCCTTGGTGGTGATCCGTTTATTTTCTTTAGGCCGGTATTCAATATTGCAGATTCTGCTATTACCATTGGGATCCTCATAATATTATTGTTTCAGAAGCGTTTCTTTAAGGAACAAGCAGCCGATTAAACCTTGTGTTTGAAAGAAGCTTATTTAACATTTGTTTTTTCTGTTAAAGAATGTAGATTTTTTGGTAATTTCTCATTGGGGATTTATACCTTTGCGCCCGGATTGAAATTTCCTTAATAGGATGAAAGATGGTCTGTGAACTGGATTTGCAGTCTTAAATTATACCGATTACAAATCATATCCGATAGCTATCGGATGAGCGATAAAACTTATAACTCAATGATTGTGTATCGGCATTAACCAACTGTAATAAGCAAAATGCTTTATCAATCATTTTGATATACATTTGGTATTACAACCTTGTTATAAAGGTTAGGTTACATTGTTTTGTTGAATTTGCTTGCTGATGCCACTTGTTGAGAATGGGAGTCAGGAAGCGGAAGCGTACCCAAAAGTCAATAAATAGCGATAAATGAACATGCGATTAGTATTTACAGGACTGTTACTTTTTGTACTATCATCATTTTGGTCACTGCCTGCTCAAAATGTAGATCCTCAATCTGTGGATGTAAAGAATTTGAGTGATGATCAGATATTAAGACTGGTCAAGGAAATTGAAAAACGCGGATTGTCCGAAAATGAAGCCATAGCTTTAGCTCAGGCCAGAGGGATGTCGCAACCTCAAATAAGTGCACTTCGAGCTCGCATGAATGAGCTAAAGATGTCAGGAGGTAGCTCCGGTGGTAATAATATGAGCGCTGGCGACCAGCAAAGTGGGTTTGGAGAAGAACTTTCTTTAAAAGCTGAAGTTGACTCTGCCAAGGTGGATAGTCGTATATTTGGGTTTTCCTTTTTCAATAATGAGAAGTTAAGTTTTGAACCCAATGTAAATATACCTGTTTCCGCAAGTTATGTACTGGGAGGAGGTGATGAAATCTTAATTGATGTGTGGGGGGCTTCTCAACAAAGTTATCAATTGACGGTGGATCGAAATGGGACTATTAATATCCCCAACATAGGTCCTGTACATATTGGTGGTTTAACACAGGAAAAAGCATCCAAAAAAATATTGGATAAGCTGACATTGATTTATCGTGATTTGGTCAATGAACAACCACGTACTTTTGCAAATATTCACATTGGTAATGTGAAAGCCATTAAAGTAAATGTCATTGGGGAAGTATTCACGCCTGGTACCTATACATTACCCGGTACGGCCAGTGCTTTTAATGCCTTGTATTTGGCAGGCGGCCCTAATGCAACCGGCTCTTTCCGGAATATTAAAGTCATTCGTGATGGATCAGTTGTTTCA
>JAEINY010000432.1 GCA_016342595.1 Marinilabiliaceae bacterium | reverse complement strand
ATTTGGAGATTACAATCAAATACTCTTCTTTTGCACCGCATTTGAGTCACGATAGCAATCGCGAAGTGGTTCACAAACAACACGGTTCCGTAGCTTAATTGGATAGAGCACTGCGTTACGGCCGCAGAGGTTAGGGGTTCGAGTCCCTTCGGGATCACACTTTAAGATTCAAAGACTATCAAAAACCTGTAAATCGTTTGATTTACAGGTTTTTTCGTTTTTGAGCCATACCGAATAAAAGCAGTCTAAAGCACTTTTTTTGTGACCTATTCGGTGACCTCATCACTTTATTTAACACGAGGTCACAGAAAAGTTTGTATATTAGTAATCAATAACACTTTAGCTGCCCGAAAAACCGGATTATTTTGATTGATTTTGGCACTGTTTAACACCGAATTGGTGACCTGTTTAGAGATTAAAAAGGTCATTCGAATTCAAAACCATTTAAACAAACCAAAAATCAACGTCATGAACGATTCACAAACCTTTGGTGTACAATTCGTGATACGCCACAAAAGCAAAAAGAGTCAGATGGCCGGTATATATTTGCGACTCACTGTAAACGGCCAGCGCATTGAAATCTCTACTAAACTTTTCTGTCCTGTGTACTTGTGGGACAAAAAGAAAGAACGCGTAAAAGCTGATAAAGACTATTCCAATCGTCAGATCAACGCCCATATCGATGAGAATCGAGCCAAAATCAATAGTATTTACCAGGAATTAAGAATGCGCGATGAAATGATTACAGTCAACACCATTAAAAACCATTTCCTTGGCATCAAAGAAGAAGGCCACACCCTGCAAAAACTCATCGATTACCATTACCGGACGCAGGAGCACACCCTCAATCCCGCCACCCTCAAACACTACAAATCCACTCATCGGTATTTGAAACTATTCCTGGCAAACAACAAATCCAGTGAAGATATCTTCCTAAATCAAATAAATTACAGTTTCCTGACCGATTTTGAAGCATACCTCCGCAGTTATCAACCAACAGAAAGCGGACAGCGCCCATTATGTCACAACACCGTCATGAAGCACATGTGCCGCTTCAGAACACTCATGAACCTAGCCATTAAACTCAGCTGGATGACACACTACCCCTTCAAAGCCTATAAACTAAGCTACAAACAAGCCAATCGCGGTTTCCTCACCAAAGAAGAGCTGAACCACATCGAAAACAAAGAATTCAAGATGGAACGGCTTCAATTAACCAAAGACCTCTTCATTTTCTCCTGCTATACAGGATTAGCTTACATTGACATAAGCCTCTTACAACCAAATCATATCACCATTGGCATTGACGGAAATAATTGGCTTTATACTCAACGTAAGAAAACAGAAAATCCGGTAAGGATACCACTACTCCCTAAAGCCGAATATCTGATTAATAAATACCGGGAACATCCCAGATCACTCCATTACAACACACTATTCCCAAGAATATCCAACCAAAAACTAAATGGATATTTAAAAGAGATAGCAGACATTTGTGGAATTGATAAAAACCTCACGTTCCACATGGCCCGACATACCTTTGCCACCACGGTGACACTAAGCAATGGCGTCCCCATCGAAACCGTCAGCAAAATTTTAGGCCACACCAAAATTTCCACGACGCAAATTTACGCCAAAGTAGTAGAAAATAAGGTCAGTGAAGACATGCTGCAATTGCAATTAAAACTGGAGAAAGTAAAACCCAAAAACAATAAAAAAGCCAATTGATGACCGATCTGTTCTTCCAGTAAAAATCAGCGATCAGCTCCTGTTTTAACAATAGTTAAAACAGGAGCTTTTTTATCTAAAATGATCAAAATGAATCATTTCATATATATAAGGCATTGTTTTTGATGCAATTTATTAACTTTTGTCACGTTTTATACCAACATAACATTAACCCATGAAATATGCCAGGCGGTGGTTTTTAAATAATTAGGTTGAACTGGAGGCGCATTTCATAAAACCACAGAAGAAAATTTAAAGAGATGCAAAACCTCCTGAATCAATTGAATAAGGTGGTTGACCAGGTTCAAAACCATCACACCAACCACCTTTGCAGTAATGTTGATACTACTGCAAATAAATCTATTATTGACAACCTCAACACCCTGGCAAAGGAACACCAAACGAAACTACAGGTTCTATCCGCGGATCCCGCTTTATGCAAGACATTTAATCACCTCATCAAGCCCTACCAAACAACACTGATCCGCTTACTCGACAACGTTTACGACATTCAAAACACGTGTCAAAAGAATCCGGCCAAAATCAATTGTCTCAAAACAAAGACAATCAATACCCTCACCAGCTTATTATGCTTTCTACGTCAACAATTTCCGCATGCCTTTGACGCAAGCATACACATTCCGTTATCTGCCTATGAAGTTCAAAAGGATAAAATACATCAATCTCTGATCCTGATCAGGGATATACTTCAGAAAAAGAAGGCAAACCCTTTACTCCTCACCATCGCACTTCATCCTTTTGCTGATTTTCTGGAGAATATGAAAGAGCTCTATTCCTTTTGCGAATTAGCCTATCTCCATTCATGGATGACTAAGCTGAGTATCATTTGCAATAAACCTCAAACACAAAAAGAACTCGACAAGCTTATTTGCTTCGCCATCATCCAACACAACCTCAATTCCCAGGCATGCATGGACTACTTTTTCGAACTGTTTTCAAAAATATGCCATCTGAAAAAATCCAGGGAGAAGCAACTCCAAACACTCCATTACTTTTTAAAATGCATCAATCAAGTGACCATAAACTCAAAGTTCAGATACGATCCGAATATGGATAATATCAAATCCATGCTGACCAATTGGCTAAAAGAAGAAATTGGATATATTAAAAACAGCTGTCATATAAGTGAGCAACCCACTTTTAAAACAAAAGTCAACGATAAAATACCAACAAATTTACCCGTACCGGAATTGGGATTTATTATACGTCTTTGGGATAAAACAGACGTCTTTAAATCTGTTGAACCTCAAGAACTCTTTAACCTGTTCTCGAAACATTTCTCGTCCAAGAAAAAAATTAACCCTTCCCCAGGGAACT
>JAEINY010000431.1 GCA_016342595.1 Marinilabiliaceae bacterium | reverse complement strand
AGAAAAACAGCAAATGGAATACGAATGATCCATAGTGAAAATAACGTAATAAACATGGGAATTAGTGTGTCGCCGGCTCCTCTTAATACACCGTGCATTACGAACATGGTGGAGAAAATCAGGTAAAATGAGCTGACAATCACCAGGTAATTAGTGCCATGGTGGATGACTTCTGCATCTTGAATAAAAACTCCCATGATGTATTGTCCAAAGAAGATCACGCCAGTCATGACGGCCAGTGAGATGCACCAGGACATGACCAAAGTGGCACGTAAGCCTTTTCGGATGCGTTCGATTTTCCCGGCTCCCAGGTTTTGCCCCACAAAGGCGGCCAGGGCACTGGCCAGATTCAGGGATGGCATCGCGGCCAAAGAATCTATACGACTAGCCACTGAAAAAGCAGCCAACACATTGGTGTCGAAATTATTGACGATACGAATCAGTGCCATCAACCCCAAAGCGACAAATGTTTGTTGAAACCCGGTGGGTAATCCTATTTTCAAGCTTTGTTTGAAAATGGCTCTATCAAACTTGAACTCAGTAATTTTAAATGAGATAATTTGGTGCCGATGGGTCAGGTAAATGGCACCCGATATAAAGGCAATTCCCTGCGCTATCACGGTAGCCCAGGCCACGCCTTCAATGCCCCATTTAAACTGAACAATGAATAAAAGGTCAAGGGCAATATTGATAACCGTGGCGATAATCATGAAAACCAAAGGTGTCATGGAATCGCCTAAGCCCCTCAGAACGGAGGATGTGGCGCTGAATCCAAAAAAAGCAACCATACCCATCATAAATACATTGAAATACTGCGTGGCCATTGGTATTACCTTTTCTTCCACATGAAGAAAACGGAAAATCTCTTCGCTGTATGTTATGCCGATAGCGGTAGTAATAATGGACGCTACGAATAAAAAAATGAAAATGGTATCAATGGCGCGCTTTACTTTTTCCAGGTCTTTAGCTCCAAAATATTGACTGATTACCACGGTAGCGCCACTGCCAATACCAATGATAAAGGCAATTAATGCATAAAAAATAGGAGAGGAGGCGCCAACAGCAGCCAAGGCTTCTTTGCCCAGTTTATTGCCAACAATGATGCTATCGACGACATGATAGAGTTGCTGAAACAGATTGCCAAATACCAGTGGTACTGCGAAATTAAATATTAGTTTGGCTTCGTTCCCAACGGTCAGATCTCTCATGCAATGAATATAATGTGCTATTAAAAACGGCTTGAATTAAGAAAACCGACAAGTGCCTGAATGGTTTTAGTAATTGTTTAAAAATGCTTACAAAGCAAGATAAAATATGCGGATCAGCCAAGCAGAAACAGAAAAGGTTGCCCTGTGAAGAGCAACCTTTTCTAATGGAATCGTTATAACGGAAATTATAAGGATACTTATTCAGCGACACAAGTTGCGTTAACAGTTGGTGCCAGTTCCACAGTGAAGTGACGCATGATTGGCGCTTCAGAAAGGATATGGTATCCGGTCTTAATCTCTTCGCGACGATCAAATACATTTTTCAATGCAACGGCAATCACATCCATGTGGTTGTTAGTGTACACCCGGCGAGGAATGGCCAAACGTACCAGTTCCAGTGCCGGATAACGGTTTTCACGTGTCTCCGGATCTCGGTCGGCTAACAATGTGCCAATCTCAACACCACGAATACCTGCTTCTTTATACAGTTCTACAGCCAATGTTTGGGCCACATATTCTTCTTTTGGTAAATGAGGCAAAAAGCGTTTGGCGTCAATAAAGATGGCATGCCCGCCAAAAGGTTCTTGCACCGGAATGCCAAATTCTTTTAGTCGGCTTCCCAGATAGGCCACTTGATTGATACGGGTTTCTAAATAATTAAATTCTGTACCTTCATCTAAGCCTTGGGCCAGCGCATTCATATCACGACCTGACATACCGCCATATGTGATAAATCCTTCAAAAATAATGTTGAACTGACTGGCTGTTTTAAAGAGTTCTTCGTCACGCAGGCCAATGAAACCACCCATGTTCACAATGGCATCTTTTTTACTACTCATGGTCATGCCATCAGCATACGAATACATCTCTTTAACGATTTCTTTGATGCTCTTGTCGGCATATCCTTCTTCGCGCACTTTGATGAAGTAGGCATTTTCGGCAAAACGAGCAGAGTCAAAAATCACGCGAATACCATATTCTTTAGCCATGGCATATACTTCACGCATGTTTTTCATCGATACGGGTTGGCCACCTGATGAATTGCAAGTCACGGTTACAATAATCATCGGGATTTTTTCCTTTGGATGAGATTGCAATTCATACTCTAATTTGTTCAGGTCCAAATTGCCTTTAAAGGGATGGTCCAAAGTCGTATTAAAAGCTTCGTCAATGGTACAGTCGATGGCTTTGGCTTTCCGAAATTCGATGTGTCCTTTGGTGGTATCAAAGTGGGAGTTCCCTGGTACTATATCGCCATCTTTTACCAGGGCTGAAAACAATACATTTTCAGCAGCACGTCCCTGGTGAGTGGGTAAAAAATATTCAAAACCCAGAATGTCTTTAATGGCATTTTTAAGATTATAATAAGAAGATGCGCCAGCATAACTTTCATCGCCTAGCATCATTGCGGCCCATTGGCGATCACTCATGGCGCCGGTTCCACTATCGGTTAGCAGGTCGATAAAAACCTGATCGCTACGTAGGTTGAATAAGTTATAATGGGCAGCTTTAATCCATTGTTCTCTTTCTTCACGTGAGCTTTTGCGGATGGGCTCCACCATCTTTATTTTGAAGGATTCTGAAAATGGTAATTCCATGATAATCGATTTATGAAAATGCAACATACCACCACCTAAATGAGGGGTGTTTTAATAATATAGATACAAAACAGGTAGTAGGGTGAACCAGGCATTAGTTCACCGTTGGGGCAAATTCATCCCGACTCTTAATGTTCAGATGAATTCTGAACGACAAGTATGATATGAGATCTAAATAAAGCACTGAATGATAAATTTATGACGCAAAATTAAAATTAAATCTCCAAAATGGAAATTGGCGGATATGTTTTTTAGCAGATGATTTGCATGGAAGAGTTACACAGAG
>JAEINY010000430.1 GCA_016342595.1 Marinilabiliaceae bacterium | reverse complement strand
CTAGGGATTTTCTGTTTGTCAACCCTCAATGCTCAGGAGAGTATTGCCATTAAAGGAACTGTTGTTGACGCAGAAAATAAAGAGCCCATACCGGGTGTAAATGTAAGTGTGAAAGGCACTACCACAGGTACTATTACCGATATTGATGGTAATTACAGACTGTCTGCTCCCTCTGATGCTGATTTGGTGTTTAGTTTTATTGGTATGAGCTCTCAGGTTATAACTATTGAGGGGCGTCGTCAAATTGATGTGGTACTTGAAAGTGATACAAAGAGTATCGACGAAGTGGTAGTGGTGGGGTATGGAACCTCTACGAAAAAAGATATCACAGGATCTGTCGTTGGTGTCAAAGGAGACGAGCTAGCCAAGCAGGCGCAGTTATCAGCTACTCAGGCCTTGCAGGGAAAAGTGGCCGGTGTACGGGTGATTGACAGTGGTGCTCCAGGTGAAAAGCCAATGGTGCGTGTCCGGGGTACCGGAACCATTTTGGGAGGTGCTGATCCGCTTTATGTAGTGGATGGTGTGATCACCCAGGATATCCGAAACATCAATAATTCAGACATCTTATCCATCGACTTGTTGAAAGATGCTTCGAGTGCCGCTATTTATGGGGTAAGGGGCGCTAATGGTGTCATTATTATCACCACCAAAGCCGGTACAAAAGGAAAAACCAAAGTTTCTTATGACGGTTATGTGGGGGTTAATACCCTTGCGAAAGATGTGGAGATGGCCGATTCCAGGTTATTTAAAGCGTATGCCAATGAAGCCCTGGCGTATGAAGGTAATGCTCCCATCTATGATGAGTCTGCAATGGATCCCACCACGAATTGGATGGATGAGATTACACGTGTGGGAATGAAACAAGATCACAATATCTCATTAAGTGGAGGTAGCGATGCGGCGACTTACTATTTTAGTGCAGGCTATTATAAAGATCAGGGAATTCTTGACAAGAATGATTATGAACGCATCACTGTGCGATCCAATAATACCTATCAGTTGACTTCTTTCCTGGAGGTAGGGAACAACATTGGTATCTCCAGATATGATGCGGATAATGTTAATAAGGATAATTTCACGGTTGCCTACCGGCAAGCGCCTCATGTACCGGTGTTCAATGAAGATGGCACCTACGCGTACAGCAACAATAACAATGTAGGAAACCCAAGAGCTGCTATTGATTATTCCAATGACAGAAGTTGGGGTGCCAGAGTTCAGGGTTCTGCATATGCCAATGTGTTGATGGGCGAACATCTGTCTTTCAAGACATCTTTTGGTGTGGATTGGGAAAACAATAACGGACGTGTTTACAGACCTAAATTTTGGGTTAGCCCGAGTCAGAAACAAGAGGATTCTTCCCTGAATAGAACAACGAATGAAGCCACCCGGTGGGTGTGGGATAACATTCTGCAATATGAGAATAAATTTGGCAGACATTCCCTAAAGGTGATGGGAGGTATGACTGCTGAAGAGTATCGCTTTGAGGAGCTTGCAGCCAGAAGGCTAAATGTACCTGATTCAGAAAATTATTGGTACCTGAATTTAGGAGATGAGGCGAGTGCCACTAATAATGGAAAAGGGCAGAAAGAAACTCGTAAATCCTTTTTGGGACGTGTTAATTATGCGTTTGCCGATAAATACTTAGTTACCGGTACCATTCGACGTGATGGTTCTTCCAAGTTTCCGGAAGATAATCGAAATGTTGTATTCCCGTCGGTAGGTCTGGGATGGAGAATGTCAGAGGAAGGATTTATGCAGAATCTTAACTGGCTTGATAATTTGAAGGTACGTGCCAGTTGGGGCCAAATGGGTAACGATGCCATTGATCCCAATGCCTTTGTTTACACCATTTCATCGGGCTTGGATTACGTCTTTGGATCCAACCAGGACATCGTCAATGGCGGAACTATACAAGATGTGAAAGATCCCAATCTTCAATGGGAAGTAACCACAGAAACCGATTTGGGTGTGGAGTTCAATCTATTGGGGAATAAGTTGTCCGGTGAGTTTGATTATTACAAAAAGACGACCACTGATGCGCTGATCAATGCACCTATTGACGCCATCTATGGTGATCCTGACGGCGTATTTTTAACCAACAAGGCCGACGTTTTAAATAAAGGGTTTGAGGCCGTCTTAAATTGGAATGACCGCATCAATCAGGATTTCAATTACAACATTGGTTTTACACTATCCCGCAACAAGAACTCTATTGATAATGTTAGTGATGGGATTCCAATTGTGTCCGGAAGTCTTAATAATGGTCAGGTAACAACACGAACCGAAGTGGGGCAGCCCATTGGTGCTTTTTGGCTGTACCAGACAGATGGTGTTTTTAATACCCAGGAAGAACTGGATGGATATGTGAATGAAGCCGGTAATCCTATTCAGCCGGATGCCATTACAGGTGATCTTAAATTAGTGGATACGAATGGTGATGGTATTATTGATGAAGAAGATCGCGTTTATTGTGGATCTTATAATCCGAAGATGATGATCGGTTTAAACCTCGGATTTACCTATAAGAACCTGGATTTTACAGTGGATGGTTATGGCAACTTTGGCAACAAAATATATAACGGAAAAAAAGCCCAGGTATGGGGTGGCGAGAATATTGAAGCCGCTTTAGCCGGACGTTGGACAGCGGATAATCCAAATTCTAATATCCCGCGTGCATCTAATACGGTGCCGGTCGCATCGGATTATTACCTGGAAGACGGCGATTATTTCAGAATTAACAACATCACATTGGGTTATACACTTCCCAAAAATTGGATGGAAGCTGTTAAAATTGAAAGATGCAGAGTATATTTTTCAGCACGCAATGCGATTACCTGGATGAACTATAGTGGGTATACATCTGAATTACCGAAAGGCAGTTTAAACTCAGGAATTGAACTGGGGGCCTATCCGCAAACAGCATCCTACTTTGTTGGATTGAATGTTAATTTCTAATTCTTGTCGCAATGGATAATAAAAAGATCATGAAAAAATATATAGTAAAAGGTTTAGCTGTTGCCGTATTGGCAATGGGAGGGGCCTGTTCCGATAGTTTCCTGGACGTTGAACCGCATGCTGAAATGTTACCGGCAGATTATTTTTCGAAGGATGAAAATGTACCGGTTGAGGTGGTGAATTCTATCTATAA
>JAEINY010000429.1 GCA_016342595.1 Marinilabiliaceae bacterium | reverse complement strand
ACACAGCAAATATTCCGGGCTGGAATCATTGGCCCGTTTCCCATGCAATAATGACCAATAAAAACAATGGGGTTACTATCCAGATAAACATGGTAAGGCGTAATGATTTGTTCCGGAATGGAGTAGCCAGGTAATTGGAACTTCCCCTCGTAACTCAGACTTTTAAAGGTTTGTCCAAATGGATTCTCCCACCATTTAACCCGAAAGGCTGTCCGTTGAATATTTTTATCATCTTTCAGAATCAAGTCTTTAGGTAGATTGAATTCAACACCTTTAATCGTTTGGTTGAAGGGTAAATAATAAGGTGATTCTTTCTTTATAATTTCTTTCAGTGATCTTTTTCGAAGACGCCCATCTTCATATAACTTATCAATGAACCGGATAAAAACGTCGTTCCAATAGGCATGCACAATACGTATGTCATTCAATTCAAGATAAATGGGTAAAGAACGTAACCACTTGATATCTTTTTCCAACCATTCATATTGATTGTGATACTCGAAAGATAACTGATCCAGTAGTTTCCGATTGCTCGAATTGGGTACCCTCAATGACTTTCCATCCTTATTACGTGTAAAATAAAGGATGGCATTGATTTCATGATTTCCTAAAATGGCCAGTGCACTACCCGCTTTTACCATATCGCGAATAATACGGATTACTTCGCGACTATTGGGGCCCCGGTTAATAAAATCACCAACAAAAACAGCTTTCCGGTAACTGTGATTCCATACGCCTGTTTCGTTGGAATAATCCATCAGTTTAAGTAGTCCTTCCAGCTCTTGGGCATGGCCGTGAACATCGCCTATTATGTCGTAAAAATGTTCAGGATGGGGTGTACTATTCACAAGTCAATACTTTATCTGGTTAATTTGGTTAAATTTGATATGAGGCTGTAAAAATAGATATTATCACTGTCTCGTGAAACATAGGATACGATTTACTGATGAAATATTAAACAGGTAGGATATTAAATTAATACGATAGTAATGAATTCAAGAAGAAAGTTTCTGAAAACAACTGGATTGGCATCCATAAGTGTGTTAGCTGCATCGGCGTGTCAACCTGCGGATAAAAAGAAAAAAAATAAACGCATTGTGGAACCTGTAAAGCCCTTGGCCATTTCGACCTGGAAGAATGGGATGCAGGCCAATGAGGCCGGCTGGAAGGTACTTTCGGCTGGTGGCCGGGCCCTGGATGCGGTGGAGCAAGGCGTAAAGGTAGTGGAAGCCAATCCCGATGATATGAGTGTCGGGTATGGTGGGCGGCCCGATCGTGATGGTATTGTCACATTGGATGCCTGCATCATGGATGAAACGGGCAATGCCGGGTCAGTCTGTGCCTTGGAAAATATTAAACATCCCATTTCTGTGGCACGTCGGGTGATGGAAAAAACACCGCATGTCATGCTCGCGGGTGATGGCGCCTTACAATTTGCGATTGAAGAAGGTTTTCCAAAAGAAAATATTTTAACCGAAAAAGCCCGTAAACAATATGTAGAATGGCGAAAAACTTCGGACTATAAGCCTGTCATCAACATTGAGAATCATGATACCATTGGTATGTTGGCATTAGACCAGACTGGGAATATATCAGGGGCCTGCACCACCAGTGGATTGGCATACAAAATGCATGGCCGGGTAGGCGATAGTCCCATTATTGGTGCCGGTATGTATTGCGATAATGAAGTGGGGGGTGCTGTGGCGACCGGAATGGGTGAGTTGGTAATGAAGACATTGGGATCGTTCCTGGTGGTTGAGTTGATGAATCAGGGTGCAACGCCACAAGAAGCGGTGGAAGAAGCCATTTATCGTATTGTCAAGAAGATTCCCGGCTATCAGGATTTCCAGATTGGTTATCTGGCAGTTAATAAATATGGCGAAACAGGTGCTTACAGTTTGCATAAAGGATTTAATTACGCCTTGTATGCGAACCAGGAGAATAAACTGATTGATTCGGATTATTATTTAAAGCAGAAATAGGATATTAAAAACAATCATAAGCCGTCTCTTGTTATCTTCAAAAATCAATGAAGAATATGTTAGAGACGGCATTTTTATTATCTTGTGTTCGTATTTAAAACCAACCAACCATGACCAAACAAATTAATTGGGGAATCATCGGATGTGGAAATGTTACCGAAAAAAAGAGCGGTCCTGCTTTTAATAAAGTTGATGAAAGTAAACTACAGGTAGTGATGCGCCGCAATGTCAGGTTGGTTCAGGAATATGCTAAACGACACCATGTACCCCAGTATACAACCAATGCAGAGGCGATTATCAATAATCCGGATATCAATGCCATCTATGTAGCCACACCTCCCGGACATCATGCCGAATATGCTATTAAAGCCATGCAAGCCGGAAAAACTGTTTATGTGGAGAAACCAATGGCAGCCACTTATGCCCAATGTCAGGAGATGTTGAAGGTGAGCAAACAAACAGGTGTTCCTATTTATGTAGCTTATTACAGGCGATCCTTACCTGGATTTCTTAAAGCCAAAGAGTTAGTGGAAGAGGGGCGCATTGGCACACCCGTTTATGTCAATATCCGCTTGGTAAGGCCAGCTTATGATTATGAAAAAAATAACGATATTCCGATATGGCGCTTGCAGCCGGATTTATCAGGTGGCGGTATCTTTTTTGACTTAGCTTCCCACCAATTGGATTACCTTGATTTTCTATTCGGACCGATTAAGGAAGCTAAAGGAATCGCCGCAAATCGTGGTGGCTTTTATGCTGTGGAGGATACTGTGAGTGCTTCATTTGTGCATGAAAACGGGGTCGTTGGCAATGGGATCTGGTCATTTGTGACGGATGAATCAGCACAGGAAGATGTGTTGGAAATTGTCGGTACCAAAGGAAAAATTGTGATGTCGACTTTCGCCCATACACCGGTTCACATGTCTGTGGATGGGAAAGATTATGAATACCCTTACCTGAACCCTGAAAATATACAATACAATCTAATCAGGCAAATCGTACATTCCATGCAGGGAACCGGTACATGTGTGAGTACAGGTGAAAGTGCAGCCCGAACGAATAAAGTATTGGAAGAGATTGTTAAGGACTTTTACCAAAATTAAGTGGGAAAGTACCGTTGTTAATGGTTATTTAATATGCTCAACTTTATTTTCCAGTTGTGTTTTGGATTTT
>JAEINY010000428.1 GCA_016342595.1 Marinilabiliaceae bacterium | reverse complement strand
AGTACATTGGCTCCGCCGGTAGCGCCGGCATCAGAAATAACAAAGCCGTTGAAATTCCATTCGTCTTTCAATTTATTTCTGAGTAACCAACTATTGGAAGTGCAAGGGGTGCCGTCGAGAGAGTTATAGGACGTCATCACCGATCGGGCGCCGGTTTCGGTGAATACCGTTTTGAAAGCCGGGAAAAAGACCTCCTCCAATTGGCGTTCGTTGTAATGGATGGGATAGCTGTCGCGGCCTCCTGCGCCTACATTGGCAATGAAATGTTTGGGGGTCGTCACTACGCCGTTGCGTTCAAAGGCTCCGATGAAAGATTTTGCCACCTGGGTCGTTAAATATGGATCTTCGCCATAGGTCTCTTCTGTTCTTCCCCATCTGACATCGCGTGCAATATTAAGCACGGGTGATAAAATTTGTCGGATACCCCTGGAGCGTGTCTCGTGCATGATGGCAGTTGCCACATCGCTAACCAGGACTGTATCCCAGGTGGCAGCCAGAGCAATGGCTTGCGGAAAAGCAGTGGCATGGTCGCGTACCAAACCATGCAAAGCCTCATCGAAGGCGATGATCGGAATACCCAGGCGTGTTTCTTCTACAAAATACTTTTGGATGGCATTGATACGTTCGGCTACTTCTCGTGCTGCCCCGGAAGGGCCATAATCGAGCATTTGTTCGGTGGCTTCAGCTTGCCGGCCTTTGGCTGCCACCTGAAATCCGAAGATGCCATTTTTATAGTTTTCTTTTCCATCGCTTAAATCTCCCGGAATCATAAACATCTGCCAGAATTTTTCTTCCAGGGTCATTCTGCTTAATAGATCATCTACTCGCTGTTCTACTGTTAATTCGGGATTCTGATAAGGCCATTTTTTGCGGGCCCCTTGGGTTGTACTGGTAATTAGCACCAATAGCAGCCACGTTAAAATGGTTCGGTTTATTCTTTTGACGTTTTTCATAATATAAAATTACAACTATTCTGTTCTGGACTGTGTGTAAAAATAGTTAATCGAAAAATAGTATGTGCATGATTAGACTATTACCAAACAAGAGGCGGTCAATTTTGAACATGAAGGGGAATGGTAGCATTCTGTTCTTCTTATTTGTAGCCGGTATTACCGGCTACTTTTTTACTGTTGTTTTTTAGTGATTGAAAGGCCTGGCGGGTATAAAAACGCGTTTCAAAACCCGGATCATTGGCTATTGTTTCCCGATATGAAAGGACTTCCATGTGTGGCCCGAATAGCAAAATGTCAACTACTTGACGGCGCACTCGCGGATGATCATCGCCAAACAAGCTTCGCGGTTAAACAACCACCGGCTATAAGCCAAAGGCATAATCTTAAATCCGGCCCGGGCTAATATTTTGTAGCGTTCTGTGTTAAAAGCATCCTCAAATTGACCGGGATATCCAATGAGATCAATGCCCACAATTTGGTTCTCTTTTCCAGCCACCAAATCGATTTCCAGTCCTGCCACTTCAAAAGCTTCCCAGGTTTTAAAGCCGGATTGCTGCAAGGCTGATTTCACCTCCTGTAAGAATAAATCTTTGCTTGAAGGCGTCTGTGTAGATGGCTTACCATTGGAGGAGAAGCTTTCAATGTACTGCCGCGCCAGGCTGTTCGACTTCAACAGCGTTTCATTGAACGAACACAGCACTTCCTGGCGTGTGCGGGCCCGGGTGATACTCACGTTGAATACATCCGGTTTATTCAGGTGATAGAAAGCCATGCTGTGTGAGCGATCATCCAATGATAGTGATAGAAACATGATGTCACGCTCTTCGCCCTGGAATTCATAAGCTGTACCCGATAGAATTTTATGCCGGTCAATGATGTCAAGGGTCAGTTCACTTTGTATTAATTCGCGCAGGTGTTCAACCTGGTTTCGGAACGGGGATAAGATACCGATGCTGCGACATTCTGTAGCATTTAGCGTTTTTTCGCCTTCGTAAACCTGTTTGATCTGAGTGATTACGTACCCGGCTTCCAGTTCATTGATTCCTTTTTCATCACGCCTGCCTTGGCAACGGACCAGGTGGAGGCCATGATTATAGGGCAACTCTGGTTTTTCGGTCATCACCGAAATGGCGTTTTGGTAGAAATGTGTATTGCTAAAGCGGATAATGGCCGGTGTACTCCGGTAGTGTTCATTTAAAAACACCACTTGTTTCTGATCCTGGATGCGATCACTGACCAAATCGATAATGCTGTTTTCCCGGTAATTGAACGTGTCATCAGACATGTGAGGCAGTTGATCTAATTTGAATTTCTCTTGTAGGTGATTTTGAACCGACCGGGACAGGAAGGAGATGTGACGCAGTTGCTTTGGGTCGCCTGTTACCACAGCTTTTTTAGCCCGGTAAAGTACCGGCAGACACGCTGAAATATCACATTGGGTAGCTTCATCAATAATGGCCAGTTCAAACAATTCCCTGGTCATGGGCAATACCTTGTAGAGGTCTTTCATATTGACCAACCAGATGGGGAATGTGCGCAGTAAGACGGAATAATCAATTTTGCCGAAGTACTCGTCTTGTTTAGTTCCTGTTCGGGCTCGAAGTGCTTTGTTCAGCAGATTGAATTGCGACCGGTCATGGGTGAGCAATTGGGCTTGGTTGTAATTATATGACATCTTCACCAATTGACGGACTTCACTGTTTAGTAGATCTTGTTTGGTGGTAATTTGTTTCATGAGCTGCCACATGGGATCAGACTTCTCATGTTTTAGTTTCAGGAAGTATTTTTTAACGCGATGGAACAATGAGGTCGATTGAAAATGATCCGCTAAATATTTTCCGGTCATCATTTCTTTGGTTGTCTTCGCTACAAACTCTGCCTGATGCGCTTTAATTTCTTTTTCCAGCAGCTGTATCCGTGATTTTGACTTCTTTATATCTAAAGGTTTGATGGATGTATCGATGCCAATCCCGTGAACCATATCATTCAGCCGTTGCTTCAGATCTTTCATGTATTGCCGTTTTCCACCCCGGACAATTAAGCCGGGTAAGTCAAGCTCCTCTTCTATTTTATCGGCAATAACGTCAACCGCTTTATCGGTACGTGAAACGATTAACACCGGTTTGTTCTTGGTGAGCTGCTCAATGGCTATGGAGGCAATGGTATAGGATTTACCGGTACCCGGAGGGCCTATGATCAGGCTGAGATTTGAGTTAATGGCACTTGTCAGAGCTGCTTTCTGAGCCCGGCTCAATAGGGTTGGCAAACGGCC
>JAEINY010000427.1 GCA_016342595.1 Marinilabiliaceae bacterium | reverse complement strand
TCATACATGCTTCCGCAATGATTATGGCAATGAAAACTCCCGTTTCCTGAAAACCCAAAGATATTGCTAACAAGTAGGCCAAAGGAATCTCGACCAACCAAAAAGCAAATATATTTATTCGTGTAGGGGTACGTGTATCGCCTGCTCCATTAAAGGCCTGCACCAGCACCATGCCTAGCCCATAAAACACAAATCCATAGGAAATGATACGTAAACATTCTACTCCAAATATAATCACCTTCTTATCGTCTGTAAAAAAACGGATAAACCATTCCGGGAAAATAATGAATAGTAGACTTAAGCTACCCAGGAATATCATATTAATACGCGCAACTCCCCAAACAGCGCTCTCGGCCCGATCCGAATGACCGGCTCCCAAATTCTGTCCCACAAGCGTTGCCGCAGCATTACTTAATCCCCATGAGGGCAGCAAGCAAAATATGATAACCCGAATCCCAATGGTATAACCGGCCAATACCTCACTTCCAAAATTGGAGATAATACGCACCATAAATACCCAGCTGGAGGTTGCAATCAATGATTGCGCAATGCCCCCCAAGGAGATTTTGACCAGATGTGAGATACGTTTCCATTCCACAATGATGGGAAGGTGTTTCATGGAAATCCGTCCTTTACCACTCCACATGATGTAAAATTGATACATAACGGCTAATCCACGCCCTATATTAGTTGCCACAGCTGCTCCGGTAATCCCCAATTCAGGGAAGGGCCCAATTCCGAAGATTAATAAGGGGTCTAAAATAATATTCAATCCATTGGCCATCCATAAAACACGCATGGCAACGGCCGCATCACCTGCTCCCCTAAAAATAGCATTGTTAATAAAGAGTAGCATGATGACCAGGTTACCGCCAAACATTACAGAGGTATATCCACTGAACTCTTCTACGATTAGAGGAGAAGCCCCCATTAACCGAAGTAAATCTCTGGCCCAAAAGATGCCGGGCCAGGCAATAACTAAAGAGATAAATACTCCGGTGAGAATGGCTTGCAGACCTTCCTCTGAAGCTTCTTCCGGTTTCTTCTCTCCAATACGACGTGCTACCAAGGCAGTTGTCGCCATACTAAGCCCAAAGGCAATGGCATAAATAATGGTCAATATACTTTCGGTGATACCAACTGTAGCCACAGCTTCAGCACCCAGTTTGCCCACAAAATAAATATCAACAACGGCAAAGACCGATTCCATGACCATTTCCAGAACCATGGGAATGGCCAATAAAAATACCGCTTTGCCCAGAGGTATTTTTGTATAGTCTTGCGAAGATCCTGCAAGCGCTTCTTTTATGTCCCTAATTATTGTCATCAAGGACCAGTTTTGTGATTGTAATTGTATACTTGAAGATAACGTTTTTTTAATCATTGTGTTTTCGCTTGTGTTTCATTCGACTTCGGTAAGCAGTTACATTTTTCATTGAACATAAATTAGTTATGACCAAATTTAACCGGATACATACAACGTAATCAATAGTGATTTCACAAGTACTCATGACAAATCCTCCTAAAATTTAATGGCATTAATAAATTGTAAATTAAAATGGTAATTGATAAAAGAGGACAAGTGGTATGGGGCCTAACAGAGGCGTGTCAGGATATAGTTAACCGGGGATAGTATGTGCTTTGTTGTCATTATGATACACAAAAGAAATACTTTTTTCACATAATTGCAAATGCTTATTCTCTGCTCAGAAAAAGTTTTTGTATTTTGGGAATTCAAATCAGGAATGTAATGAAACAAGTAACTTTGCTCCTATTGTTATTCACACTTCTTTTCACAAGATGCGAAACGCCTAAACAAGCCAGTGACATATTTCATTTCGAAATGGAAGGCATTCAACAACTTCACAATAAGAAGACATTCTATAGGGAGAAAGTTTATCTTCCTGTTTATGCAGATATATACCATACCGATCAATCCCGCCTCTTTCCGCTAACAGCCACTATCAGTTTACGAAATACCAATGTGAGGGACTCGGTTTATATTTATCAACTAAATTACTATAACACAAAAGGAGAAATTCTTAAGGAATTCATGCAACCAAATATGATGCTGGCATTAGCGCCCCTTGAAACATATGATCTGGTCATTAATAACAAACAGTTTCAAGGCGGAACAGGGGCTAATTTTATTGTGGAATGGGGACGAACAAGTCGAAATGCAAAATTGTTGGTACAAGCAGTTATGGTTAGCACGAGTGGTCAACAAGGCTTATCTTTCATCACAGAAGGCCATGTCATTGAATCGATACATCTTGACAACAAAACAAATTAATACTCACATCGAAATAATTACTATGCAGAATCAATCTAACACCATTGCTATTTTAAGCTACGTCTGGTTTATAGGCTGGATCATTGCCTTTATTATGCGCCAGAATGAAAGACCACAAAGAGAATTAAGCCGTTTCCACTTACGTCAATCCTTCGGTATTTTACTCATCATCCTAGCCCATTCATTTGTAGCCTGGATTTTACATTTCATGTACCTGGGTTTCATTAGTAATATGTTATGGTTTGGTATTTTCATTCTTTGGTTGATCGGATTAATGAGCGCTGTACAAGGGCAATTCAAACCCATCCCTTTTATTGGCAGATGGTTTGAGGAGAACTTTACGTTTATCAGATAATAAAATTATTTTTACATAGATTATTAGGCGATTTTTTGATAAATCGCCTTTTTTATTGTCATTAACAACTCCTATATGTGATAATAATTTAATATAATTGCAGGTCTTAATTAACCCAATAATTATATGAAGAAGTATTACTTTATCGCCTTGACAGGACTTATTTTTAGTATCACCACTGTATTTGGTCAACTCAAAAACTTTGATCTGAAGAAATACAAACAACCGGAATTAAATCGATTAACACTAGATTTTAATTTTTCGCAATACAATAACTCAAGTGTACCAGCCCATGATTCGAAGGAAGAACAAAAAGGCATAAAGAGGCAGTCATCTTTTAGTTTTAATGGTGGTGGGGGCTTCTCATGGTATCGGAATAGCACCAGGTATCAAGGTTCAACTCAAACAGATTTTCAGTATACCCCCCAAATAGATAAGGTAAAATTTGACGATAATGAAATAAAAGACTCCAAATTAAAACAACATAGCTTTGGCTATGGCCTTACTACAAACAACTATTTCTACTCTAACAACAATTGGTTCTTCTCTCCAAATCTTAAATTTCATTATAACAATAAT
>JAEINY010000426.1 GCA_016342595.1 Marinilabiliaceae bacterium | reverse complement strand
CTAGGTGATCAGCATGGGATGATTGCTGTCTATGACGTGGCAGGAGTCCGGGTGATGCAAATTCCTGGTTATAGGTTGGTTCAGGGAGTGAATGTGGCAGATTTGCATTCGGGCATTTACCTGATAAAGGTAGAGGGCAATGGAGAAGTCGCAAAGTTCGTAAAGGAATAATACCAATTGTATTCCCAAATGATTGATAAAGCATTTTGCTAATTATAATGGTTAATGCCGATACAAAAGCACAGATTGATTTTTTATCAATCGTTTTGGTTTGTAATCGGTATAACCTGATGGGATAGTGGGATGATGAGCTTGTTAATACCAAGTCATATACCTCATTTATGATATTCGTTTGGAAGCCGGCCCATTAGAGCCGGCTTTTGTGTTTTAGATACCTTTTTATTAGAAACCATGATGGTCCTTCAAACAATTCTATATTTCCTCCGGAGAAAACGATTCACGTTTACTGTTCTATTCTACAATACTCTATCCGCTCCGCGGAATTGATGGTTCATCCCATTTTGTTATAAATTACTAAATCTGATAGTTTCTATTAATATTCAACCCCATTCGGGGTTGTGCTTCTACTATTTTATAACCCACGGGTTTCGCCCGTGGTTATTATTACACTTCGCGGTTGGCATTATAGCTTGTTACAACTCTTTAATGAGATGACTTTTATTGATAAAAATGATCCGATAAGGATCAAATAACAATAACCGTAGGTGAAAACCTACGGTGCAACAAAATGAAACGAAGGAACTCCAACAGAGTTCCATTTTTAATAATAACTACTCATCTTCCGAGGAGCCCAAAAAATGGTAAGTTATAAAACCACACGTGGCAACCCTCAATATCACCCGTCATTTAGCTGAAAACCACGTGTGATATGCCCCGGAATCACACGTGGTTTTTAACGAAACCACGCTTCACTTTGATCAATGCCACGCTTCATTTGTTTCAGTGTCACCTGTTGTTCTGGTCCGTGGCATGTGTGATTTGCCTTTGAATCACCCTTCACACTTGGGTAGGTGTGCTGTGATAATAGCATTTAAGCGGATGGAAAAATAACGAGAGGTCAGAATAAAAAGGAATAGGGTGCAGTTCTTATAGAAAGTGGGGCGTTTACGAGAATTTCCCTTCACAAACTCACCTTAATTTTAATATATACGTTGGGTGAATTGTGAGAAGGAAAGTCATTTCTTTGTTAAAAGTGTAGTTCTTGTAAAGCACAGGAGGTTAGTGATGTGTGGTGTTGTGAGAGGTGGCTGTATGGGTTAATTGAAGGCGTGTAATTAAGAAATATTAATATTAAGGAGTATTGTCGATTAGACTCCGGTTTTTATTCGCTGGATGTAAAAGTGGAGAACGCTTTTGGTTCCGCTGTTTTTGAGGATGCCTTTCAGTTTTCGGCCGTGCAGACGGCACCAACTGAATTGCGGTATCTGCCTTCGCTCTATTCATTTTATGGCTCTGAAATAGGGAATGCCACTCAAATGCCATTGGTAAAGGGAGGTGGCCCGTTCACCTTTTCCATGGATGATCCCATCGGAACCTTTTCAATTGATGAAACATCGGGTATCATCACTAAAGTAGATGCCTTTGAAGTGGGGGATGATGACAAGATCATTAAAACCTTTGATGTGGGTGTGGCCAATGAAAAAGGCGACTTTCTGGCCGAAGATGTGGTGACCATTCAGTTGTTGGAGAAAGTGGTTGTTCCGGCCCTTATTCGATGAAAAAACACAAGTGCTTTTATTACTATTTTTAACTAAAGCGGTTGTGTCTTGAAAATATCTTGAATCAACCGTTTTCTTTTAATTTATAACATGAAGACCACAGCCAATCTAATTGTTTTCGTCTTGGTGCTATTACAGTCTATATCTGTCTTGGCCCAGGTGCATGAGAAACAAACTTATTGCAACCCCATTGATCTGGATTATAAATATGGGGAACTTATCCCCCGGCATCGAGCCTATTTTAAAGATGAAGAGACCATCTGTCGCAGCAGTGCCGATCCCGTATTGATCAATCACAAAGTGAAGGGAAAGACAGAAGGTTATTATTTGTTTGGAACTTCAGCAAGAGGGTATTGGAAATCGGATGATTTGCTCACCTGGAAGCATGTTTCACCTGCTAATTGGCCGGTGAGTTATCTGTATGGAGGCAAACCTCAAAAACCAGTTGAAAAAGATATGATTGCCCCTGCTGCATTTTCAGCTAACGATACTTTGTTTGTGATGCCTTCTTCTCATCATACCGCTGCTCCTATCTACTATAGCACAGATCCTGCCAGTGGACATTTTGAAGTATATAACAAAAGTCTCACTTTCCCGGAAATCACCAATCCTTCCGGTTTGTGGGATCCGGCTCTTTACTTTGATGAAGAACTGGACAAATGGTATCTTTATTACGGATCATCCAATGTGTACCCCATTGTAGGCTGTGAGTTAAATCCAAATAAAAAGCTGGAGATCAGTGGGCCATTAAAGCACCTGATATACCTATACCCTGATCAGCATGGGTGGGAGCGGTTCGGATGGGATCATCGGGCAGAGAACAGACCATCCTACATGGAGGGGGCCTGGATGACGAAACACGACGGCAAATATTATCTGCAATATGGAGCACCGGAAACAGGTGATAACATCTATGGAACCGGGACTTATATTCGAACCTCTCCACTCGGCCCTTTCACCTATGCGCCCAACAATCCGGTTGGCTATAAACCCGGTGGTTTTGTGAATGGCGTAGGACATGGTAATACCTTTTGCGATAAATATGGCAATTGCTGGAATACAGGTACCTGTTGGGTGGGAGTCAATTGGGTGTTTGAACGACGGATCGTCATGTTGCCCGCAGTTTTTGATGCGGATGGAGACATGTATCCAAATTCACCTTTTGCCGATTTTCCTCACTATGTGCCATCTGCTAAGTTGGAAGGACGGCAGGATCTTTTTACCGGATGGATGCTTTTATCCTATAACAAACCATGTAAGGATTCATCCCAAATGAATGAAAAGTATTCAGCTGCCAATGTGACTAATGAAGATATGCGATCCTATTGGGTAGCGGCATCCAATAAAAAAGGGGAGGCATTGACACTTGACCTGGAAGCTGATTGTAGGATTAATGCGATTCAGATAAATTATGCTGACTTTAAAGTGAAACCCGATTTGTTTGAACCTCTTAAGAAAAGTGAGGAATATAACGGCACAGTCTACTCTCAATT
>JAEINY010000019.1 GCA_016342595.1 Marinilabiliaceae bacterium | reverse complement strand
CAGATTAACACGGATTTTATCACTGGATTCGAAATAATAACAAGACCGATGGTTATCTTTTGCGTTTTTAGAAACAACTTGTTGTTTTGCTCTGTAGGTACGATAGCTATCTCTGTGGCTTCTTCGTGTAACTGTGTAAAAGAATAGCTTAAAGAAGTGATGCATATTCCGGCGCATGGAGCCGACTGCGGTTATCGTCTCATTGCTTGCACCGGTCTTTACTCAGATCTCTGTTTACTTTCCCCAAGTTATCTCATATTTTGTTAGCACATCAAGGCTTGAGCACTCTGTATCAACACCTCATATTCACATCAACGGATAGCCCTGGCTTCGGTAAATGCCCGAGAATGCACCATACCCGCTTCGATACAGCTTCGGGTGATGATCGGTAAAAGCCCGGTTCCTTAGGACCGACGCACATCCGAAAAAGGTCCGAAAAAGGTCCGATCCTGATCCATTTGAGGTACGCCTTAACCATCAAAAATCCATTATCACGGTAATATTACCGTTATTTTCTTCACGAAAAACCCGATGTACTTTGCACCTATCCTTTTTGGCCAAAGAGATAAAAAAGTAACGTCATGGAAACATTGAAAAACTTTATTCTGGCAGGTGCCGGTACATTGGGATTTCTGCAACTCACAGATCCTTTTAAACCGGTCAATGAATCAGGCGATCCACAGGAACTCCTGATCAAGTCGCTCCTCAGCATTCTGGCTGGCCTACTCACAGCTCTGTTGTCACGTGCCTTCAAACGGTTCACTGACATTCAACGGAGCCATCGAAAAGAAAAAAACAAACAAAAACAGTCTAAAAAACAAAATCATGGGAACTTATAAAAAAGGTATTTTAGGTAATATTCGCGGAAAAGTAGGGACCGTCATTGGCAGTCGTTGGAAAGGCATCGAATATTTACGATCACTTTCCGGTCCGCGTCAGGGGGAAGCCACCGAAGCACAAAAACAACATCAGGCCCGTTTTGCCTTTGGGGTTCGTTTTTTGCAACCTCTTCACCCGGTATTACGGATTGGATTTCGCACCCAGGTAAAGAAAAAGTCAGCCCTCAATGCTGCGTTAAGCGATCTGTTGATCAATGCCATAGGAGGCAGCTACCCAGCTTACCAGGTGGATTTTAACAGCCTGCGTATTGCCAAAGGCACCATGGTACCCCCCCAGGAGGCACAGGTCGGCATTGAGAATGATCAGCTACAATTCAGTTGGTCCACCAACACCACCCACGGTGATGCACAAGCGGATGATACGGCTCTTCTGGTGGCTTGTGGGGATAACATGTGGCCCATTTTCTCCCTCACCGAATTCGTCAGAGGGGATGGCACAGGTACCTTAGCGCTACCACAGGCTGAAGCCGGACAAGCCATTCATTGCTACCTGGCCTTTGTCGGTAGCGGAACGCGAACAGGCGTGAGCAATAGTGTGCCGGTAGGAAACGTAATTCACCCTTAATCCCGGATAAGCAGTTATACCGTTTACTAATCAAAATGCGCCTTTAGTGCGCTTCACTTCTAAACGCCCTTTGATTATGTATCGGCATTATACCAGCGCAATTTGATATTTAATTGGTATTATACCTGCCTAACACTTGAAAACAGAGCCCCGGATATCGGATACTATTCGGGGCATTCTGCACTAGGACATTAAATTCCTATCATAACAATCTAACGAATCTTTTTACATGACAGTCCTACCATTAATAGTCATAAGCACTCAAATATTAGCAGTTAGCCATTAAATATAATTTTCTAAGCCCATTCAAGGTCAATTTACACCAATCATAATTAAACCAGTAACTTATTAATAATCTCAACGTATATTAACAAAAAAACATTCAACCATGCTTTGTCACCTTCAGCAACTCACCCATGAGGTGGTACTTCGGAGCCGGGCAAATTGGTTACCGGACCTTATACCTGCTCATTCTCCCATTATCACGGATACCTTATCCCTCATCGAATTATGTCACTACCAACAGTTTATCTGGCAGAAACAAATCATTAGCAACCAAACATCTGTCGGTGAGACACAACAACGCTTGTGTCATCTATTGGTATTAAAACAAGAAATGGATGAACTAAGGTGGCCAAGCCCCACACAATTACCCGCAGCATCACGTCAGTGGTATACACATGACCTCATGGTCAGCCTTGGTCTCTCCTACATCCTTCAAACGGGCATTCAGCTGCTTAAAGGCTATTGTGACGAGAAAGAGTTACCTTCACACACCATCATTTCCTCCTATACAATTCAAACTGCTCTGCAAAACATACCTGGTTTAAGCCAATTCTATCCCAATTATACCTGGATTCACCAAACGCTGGAGAATACCCCACCCTTACTGACTGAGATCATGCTACTTCAGCAAAAAATGGAGCAAAGTCACTTATCAGATCCCTTCCGGCCCATTACCCTTCAGAGTCTTCAGCACCTCATTCATCACCTTCCCCGTTACCTGCCCGGTGAACAATTTTATTACGATCTATTCAGGCAGGTGAACAGTCTGGAAAAAACACCCAGGCGGGCCCATTCATTTCATCGCCGGCTAGTTTTGCTCAACCTGACACTTTTTATCCCTGACACCGAACTCCTGATTCAGCTCTATAAGCATTATAAAGCCCTTTTAATGGAGCAGATACACACGTTTGAGGAGTGGGACACCGAACATCAGTATTGGCAAATGCAGCATCTGCTTCATAAAGACACCATGCCAGAGGCGCTTGCTAATAAACAAACCTGCTTACATTGGATGGTTAAGCTCATACAGTTCTGCCAGAAAAAGGCCGAAGAAGCATCACCGGGAAGTGTTGCAGCATTTATCCCAATCGACTGGAAAAATACACCTCAGGCTTTCGTGCGCCTGTTCCACCCATTACGACTCAGTCAAACCATCACCCTCAACGGCAATAACGACATCGAACCCCTTTGTAAAAAGCTCCATCAAATGTTTCGCATACCTAAAGTGAAGGGAGATGGGTATCTGACGTTAGCATCCCTGGTCACCTATTTTAAAAACATGAATAGTGACGATTATTAATTGGAGTAATCAGGGTTCCAAGGCCATCCTGGCAGGTATTTGTCCTGACAGGTCTTAACAAGAGGATGATTAATGTGGTAATTTATTCATGTTAATTGGTGCCGTTTGTGCTTATAAAAGATCTGTGATAATCTGTGGACATAAATAATCACGGTGTATTGAAAGTAGCATTTTTATCTCCCTATGAATAGGGAGATTCAGAGGGTAAGATCTTTGTACAGCTCCTTTATCAAAACCATAATGCATACAACCAATGCCCTGCGACCTCTGCGGTAAAAAAAACTACTCAAACGGATGCTTAGCAATTCCTAAGCTGGCCATGGGATGGTAATCACCTTTTAACCCTATTGGCTGAACCTTGCGGATGTCATGCACGATCTGTACCGCTTGTCTACATTCATGTATCCCAAATCCATCACCGGCCAGGATCTTCTCATAGCTCTTGGTATGCAGATCGGTGAAACCACCGGAAAACTCAAATTCATCCCCATCAATGGAAATGGTGCGATAGGTGCGCATACCCTTAGCCTTAATATCAGCAGGTATGGTATCGTAATTAATACTCATAAACCAACGGACACGGCCCTTTTCCAACTCCAACAGACCAGAGGCCCGATCGTGGGTATGCAGATGGACCGTATTCTGTTGAACTGCACCAAATATCCAGGTCAACATATCAAAGAAATGCACACCTATGTTGGTAGCTATTCCACCTGATTTGGCGACGTCGCCCTTCCAGCTGGTGTAATACCAGTTTCCACGCGAGGTCAGATAGGTCAGATCAATATCATGAATCTTCCCACTCGTATCCTTATCAATTTTTTCTTTCAGAGCTACTACACTGGGATGTAGGCGTAATTGAAGGATGTTATAAATGTGACGCCCGGTCTCTTTCTCAATCTCCTGCAAGGCATCAATGTTCCAGGGA
Source organism: Marinilabiliaceae bacterium (assembly GCA_016342595.1). Lineage (GTDB taxonomy): Bacteria > Bacteroidota > Bacteroidia > Bacteroidales > Marinilabiliaceae > JAEINY01. Next base: position 41,603 of record JAEINY010000019.1, on the reverse strand, counting down.
TTTAAAACAATGGGCTTTTCACATATTACATGGGCATCCTGCCGTAAGCCAAAGCGGATGTGTGAATCGTGCAGGTAATTGGGCGAACAAACACTCAGATAATCAATGTGTGTACCATTTCGTTTTACTTTTTCCAGATGACGATCGAAGCGTTCGAACTCCGTAAAGAAGTCAGCATTGGGAAAATAACTATCAATGATACCCACTGAATCATTCTTATCCAACGCGGCCACCAGGTTATTATTAGTATCCTTGATCGCCTTCATATGTCGGGGAGCAATATATCCGGCTGCTCCTATCATTGCAAAATTAGTCATTTAATATATAATTATAAATCAATAATATTGTTTATCAATAATTTTCGATATAATATCAGGTCTTACTGTTCTCAAGCCGGACGGCTTTTCCTTTCTACCTGCAGTCGCAGAAAGTAAACAAAAAAGTCCGCTGCTTGCATTAAAATCACTAACATCCATACTATCACACTGAAAGAAAAGAACTCGTCCTTTTTATCACTCCTGCTTTTTTCTCATTCGTATCTGCTTCAAACGGTGAATCAAATGACGCCGCTTATAAAACAGAACAATTGATGGAATATTGACCACGGCCAGTCCGAGTGATATGATTAAAATAGTCAGTTTCAACACGCCCAGATTGCGTAAGATAAAAGCCAAAATAATAAAAGCTATATTGACTCCGCCAATGATCAAACTGATCTTCAGATGGGTAAACCCCAATGTCAGCATGCGGTGATGAATGTGGTTTTTATCGGCCGTGAAAGGTGAGTCCCCTCTTGAGATCCGTAAGAAAAATACACGCAGGGTATCTACAACGGGCACGATTAAAATCGCCAGTGCCACAGCAGGGGCACTATTCATGGTATGAATAAGATCCGCCCGGTTATCGGGACGGTTAAATTCACTAAATTTTATGGCTACCACGGCCAATATAAATCCCAATAACAACGATCCGGTATCCCCCATAAAAATCTTCTGCCGTTTGGAGAAAATATTGTAATAACCGAACGCGAACAAACCACCTACCAGGGCAGATGCCAATACCGGAATGTGAAAATAACCATTGATGTAAAACCAGATCGAAAAAGACAAGATAGAGATGATGCCCGTGATAGCAGCCAAACCATCAATACCATCAATGAGGTTAAAGCCGTTCACAATAAACACGATACCTACAATCGTGAAAATAACACTCCACAAGGGATCAGGGTGTAATCCGAAAAAACCATGAAAATCAGTAATACGTAAGCCTCCCAGTCCTACTATGATAATCGCAGCGATCAACTGACCGGCCAGTTTCACCATGGGCGCCGTCACCAGGATATCGTCTTTGATACCGATACCAAAAACAATGAGTAGAGCGGGTATCAGAAAGGGGATCTCCGGAAACTCAAACCAATCCACAAACAGGGAATAGGTAAATAAAAAACCGATGAAAATGGCCAATCCACCTAATGTGGGGATACGCACCCGATGGACCGTCCTTTTATTAGGTTCATCAAACAGATTCTTTTGGTGGGCCACCCTCAAAATCGTTGGGATGGATAAAAACACCATGATAAAAGATATGATCGAGGCAAAAGGTATTAGCAATCGTATGGTATAATCGTTCATAAATCAGTTTAATAGTGGGCTGGGGATTCTCATTTTCAGGCATCGTAACCTAACGATATCAGCCGCCAGAACATCCACATTTCAGCACAAATGTAATTAATTTTAACGTTTACAAGCCAGTCCTTCGCGGAACAATGACATTTGAAAGGGTACGAACGAACAATAAAACCAATAGTTGTATCAATCCTAAAGGAAACGAAGCACTAATCCTGCCACAAAGACTAAAATTCTCTGAGTGGCACATAGTATTGACTATAAAAAACTGACATTTCCCTGTTTCATAACTGATAAACAATGAACTACTTCAAACCAGAGGTAGCTTACATTAATTTCAAGGCATTAGCAATTCTACATTATCTTTATATTCTTTCTTGTCCACAAATTAAGCAGATTTCAGGTTTTCCTGTGGAAAACCAATTTGTGTTAATTCGTGAATTTGAATTTAACGCTAAAATCTAACCTCCTTATTATTATTATTACTAAAGAAAAGTTAATTTTGAGCTGACTATTTTTAAGATGCAACCAAAGATGACTGATACCAAGCAACGAGATTTTATACATCCACTAAAAAATTACGCTCTTTTTATTTTTATTCTACTGGGGGCTGTGAGCTGTATTCCACAACGGGAGACCGTTTTATTGCAAGATAATGAAGAGAGTGCGTTGAACCGAATGCAAAACATCACCGACCGTTATTTTTTGCAGCCCAACGATTACCTTTTTATCAATGTATCGACTCCCGATCCTAAAATATCTGAATTCTTCAATCAAACCAGCACCTCATCCGGCGGAGGTCAGCAAAACCAGAATTTCTCCCATTACCTGATTGATGATACCATGAACATTGATTTTCCCTATGTCGGCAAAATTAACATGGCAGGCTGTAATGTAAAAATAGCCAAGAGTAAGTTACAAGAGGCACTCAAACCATTTTTAAAAGAATACACCTTAACATTTAAACTAGCCTCCAATAAATTCACCACACTAGGTGAGTTCAGAAGCCAGGGAGTACATGACATGGGGAAAGAACAGATCACTATTTTTGAGGCGGTCGCTATGGCAGGCGGTGTTTCTGTCTATGGGAAGCGCAAAGAAATGAAGCTGCTTAGGCAATTACCAACGGGCCCGGTAACCTACACCATCGACCTGACCGATAAAAACATTGTCAACTCCGAGTATTATTACATCTATCCCAACGATATGTTGTATGTACGCCCAATGAAAGCGAAGAATTGGGGCATTGGCGAATCCTTCTCTATTGGGATGATCAGTGCCGCGTTAGCACTTTACTTAACCATCTCATCCCTTACTAAATAACAAGATATTACGATATGACCCACTCACAGGGCGCACCTCATCAGCAATCACCGGGTGGATTTTTCAACCTGGATATCAAACGGTTTATTCACGATTTAATGCGGTATTGGTGGCTCTTTATCATCACCCTGCCCATCTGTTGGTTCACGGTGTATACGATTCATCGTTATTCGCTCCCCGTCTACAGGGCAAACATCTCTTTGCTAATGGAAGAAAAGGGCGATAACATGCCCCAAGCCAATATGATGGAAGGATTTGGCCTAACGCCCGGACAGAGTAGCGTGGAGAATCAAATGGCGATCCTTACTTCATTGGATGTAATTAAACGCACCATTGACCAGCTGGATTTCCATGTGGGGTACTATGTCAAAGGAAATGTAAAACATACTGAGGTATATGGACAAAGACCATTTACTGTTCATTTTGATTCATTACACCCCCAGTTGCTGAGCACACCTCTTAACATTACAATCTTAAGTGATAAAAAATATAATCTGCAAGTTATTTCAGAGGGGGCTTCCACCTATACCTACGGCACAGGATCAAATGGTCCTTCTGTCGTTATTCCGGAATTTAATGGTGACTATTATTTTGGTGAACAAGTAAAGACCCGGTGGGGTTCATTTACAATTAACTGCAATAACTGCAATCCTTCGTTGGATCAAGACTATTATTTTATATTCAACCATCCCTATACTTTGGCCGCACAATACAAATCACGTATTCGGACATCTAAGGCAAATGAAAATTCTTCCATCGTACATGTTTCTTTAACAGGCAAAAACATTAGTAAAAACAATCGCTTTCTCAATGCATTGGCAAATGTATTCATTGCCACCAATCTGGCTAAAAAGAATTTAATCGCCACCAATACGATTCGATTCATAGAGAGTCAATTGTTGGTGATATCTGACACCTTGCAAACCACGGGCTCACAGCTCAGTCAGTTTCGAACAGACAACCGCATCCAAAGTGTTTCTGCAAAAGCGGATTACTTATTTTCCGGTCTCCAGGAGATGGAACAACAACTGGCACAACTGGAGATAACACGAAGATACTATCTCTACTTAAAGGATTACTTCAGCAATGTTTTAGAAAGTAATGAAGTGGTAGCTCCTGCCATGTATCAAACCGACAATAACTTGCTCAATGAGCAGATTCGCACCATCATGGAACTAAATAGTCAGCGCTTAAACATGAAGGAGTCCTACAGCGAAATGCTCAATCCGGCTCAAAAAGAGCTGGAAAGCCAAATTAATATTGCCCGTGAAACATTACTGAAGACCATTAGTAGCCAACTCCTGGTGCTCAATGAAAATGTTGTTCGCATCCAGGATAGTAAAGCATCTAATGAAAGTGAATTATACCACTTGCCCGAAACAGAGCGTCGCCTGTTGGGCATTGAGCGGAAGTTTGAATTGAGCAATGAAGTGTACACCTTTCTACTGCGCAAGCGATCAGAAGCCCAGATTCAAAAAGCATCTAACACGCCGGATCACCAAATACTGGAAGCAGCCCGTTACTCCGGACAAATATCCCCCAACACGCAAGGAGACCAACGCAAGGCGCTCTTAATTGGTTTTATTATACCACTCATCATTTTAGCATTAAAACAGCTCCTCAACAACAAAATCATTAATGCCGAAGACATTGAACGTATCACCCCGCTTCCTATTCTTGGCCAGATTATTCACAGTCCCAAAGAGGAAAGTAATGTCGCTTTACACCACCCCAAATCAGTGGTGACTGAAACCTTTCGACGATTGCGAACACGTCTGGAATTTATGAACAGTGATAAGGCCTGCCCTATCATAGGTGTCACCAGCTCTATGCCGGGCGAAGGAAAAACCTATTGTGCCTTGAACATCGCAGCCACATTGGCCATTTCCGGTAAGAAAACAGCCTTATTGGGATTCGACTTACGCAAACCGGGGTTGAACAAAATCATCAATAGCAATGGGCATGCCGGTCTTTCTAATTACTTGATTGGGAAAGCGACCATTGATGATATTCAGATGGAATCCGGTCAAAAAAACCTGACCATCATTCCAACCGGCGATATCCCACCTAATCCTGCTGAATTAATTAGTTCTGCCAAAACAAGCGAATTGCTGGAGGTATTGAAGCAGCAATTTGATCACATTATCCTGGATACACCCCCCATGGGAATTGTTTCCGATCCGTATTTATTAGCCCGCCATGTGGATTCGTTGGTATTTCTTGTCAGGCAAAACCATACGGTCAAAGAAGTCATGGCCCACACTTTAAAAAATCTGGAAGACGAAGGCATTACCAATACAGGTATTCTTTTAAATGATGTGCAGGTCACTAAAAGACGGGGATATGGATACGGGTATGGATATGGGTACGTATATGGTTATGGACATGGTTATTATGAAGATTAATTACCTGCCCGCCATTTGTGATGTGATAGTTTAAAACCAATTAGCATGAAACAGATTTTCATTACAATATTGATATTTTCACTGCTCATTGCTTGCCAACCCACAAAGCAAACCGTTTCTCAAAACAATAAGCGCACTGTTGAAGTGATCAAAACCTACTACGTAGCTCCTTATCAAGTGGGTTGCATGGGTGTTGGTCCTCAAAAATGCTTATTGGTAAAACATGCCATAAATGCCCCCTGGCAAAATTTCTACTCAACCATTCAGGGCTTTGAATTTGAGTCCGGATTCAGTTATATCCTGAAAGTTAAAGAAACAGCCATCGAAAATCCTCCGGCAGATGGTTCCTCTAATCAATATGACTTAATCGAAGTACTGGAAAAGAGTGAAATCACCCAAAAAGCAGGAAGACACTTTCTTAAAAGCCTTACAATCTGTTGATTCCTATTATCGTTACCATCAAAACTTACTACTACTATCAGAGGGACAAGTGGTTATTGAAGCCAGACGGATGGATTGATGTTATACCAATTAAATATCAAATTGCGCTGGTATAATGCCGATACATAATCAAAGGACGTTTAGAAGTAAAACGCACTAAAGGCGCATTTTGATTAGTAAACGGTATTACAAGGAAAAAGACAAAAGGAAAAGCCGTCTGGTACGACAATATCTTGAAAATGATGTTGACTTCTGCTTTTATAAGGAGGAGAAGCTTCTCTCGATCACGCTTTTCCTACCGCAAAACAATACCTCTTTGACTTCGGGAGATACCTCCATGGAATAAAACGATAACTCTACGCCTTGGGGAGATGCCTCCAAGACATCCGGCAATACCTCTACACGCTGCGAAGATGTCTCTATTCGTTTCAGAGATACCTCTATACCTTTCAACAACATCTCTATACGCTGTGGAGATACCTCTATACATTAAAACAATATCTTTATGCTTTAGGGAAATACCTCTACAAACTAAAACGGCACCTCTATGCACCTGAGAGACGCCTTCAACTCTCTGAGCAACACTTTTCCACTCCAGCGAAATTGCATTTAAAAAGAGTTAAAGGCAATTTCGCTGAACGCGGAAACTTCTATTTTTAATATAAAAATCTTAGAATAGCGTTTTCATGACATCCTCCACCTCTTCCAGGCTCGGATTAATCTCAAATACATGCAAAGGTTTCAAATAAGTAACCTCTTTATCTCTTTTCAATCGCTCCTCTCCTCCACCGGTGATGTTCAGCATGATTAAATCATCCTTATTCACTACACCATCCTTCACCGCATTGATTAAAGTAGCCGTTGCCACCGCTGCGGCAGGATGAATATCATTTCCTTCGGTCTCTTCGAACAATTTCCCGGCAGCTGTGGCCTCCTCATTGGTAGCCGTCAAAACATCACCACCGGCATCATTCATCGCATCATACAAACCGCCAAAAATAGGATAAGGTGGTTTTCTGTTCGATAACACTTTCGCATCAATCTCTTCCACTTGTCTGCGAGCCAAATCATCATCCAATGGTAACATTTTTCGGGACTGTGCTTTCCAGGCATCATGAATGGGCAGGAAAGGCACGTTTTGCGACACCATCAATTGCATCTTATTGCTTCCGTAACGACCATCTTCGATCAAGCGCAAGTTGGCTTCCCAGGCTGCAATAGCACCGGTTCCGCTTCCTACTGCCTGAAAATAATAATCCGGTATACGACCGATCTCAGTCACCGCCGATAAGGTAGTAGTACCCATACCATCGCGACGAGCCACATTCTTGGCACCTCCTTCAGCAATGAATTGATCCAGCTCACAAGCAATATTTGACAAATGAATGGCATCAAAGTAATCACTTCCTGAACGTGTCACGACCAGGCGCACATTATCTTTTATCGGCTCATCAAACCACAGTGCATTGATGTTATCTTCGGGCACACACAATAACAAGGGAATATTATTATCTGAACAAACCCTGGCAAAAGCACGGGCTGTATTTCCTGCCGAAGCAACAACCAATACCTTATTGGTAGACCCGTTCAAACGGCCTCCCACTGTAAAAGCTTCCGTCTCTTTAAAAGAACAGGTGCGCATAGTGACACCCTTTTCCGGCCAGTAGCCACTAAAAGTGATGTACAAATTGGTTAACCCCAAATGATTGGCCAGCCCTTCACTCTTATAAGTGACCGGAGCAGAGGAACCGTCGAGCATTTTATGAACCGGCAACCAGTCGGCAAAACGAAATATCCCATAAGAGGGGTCTTTCACTTCCAACTGTTGTTTATTGTAAACTGCACGAATCAACGTGGCTTCACATTCACCGGGTGCCTCTAAGGTCCAACCCTCATCATCAAACTCTTTTCCTGTTTTAACCGACTGAAGTGTGTATTGAGTAGGTAGAAATTCTTTTGCCATTTTTAATTGTACTAATAAATGTGCAACAAAAATAGATTTTTGAACCGTTTCACGAAAAGGTTTAACCAAAAAACATAGAAGATTGATAGAATTAGCTCCCTCCTTTCCTCGAATAAACCACTTCCCCTCCCGCTAATTTGCACATACCGCCCCCTTCTTCCAACATATCTCCTCCGATCATGAACACAAAACATTTAATTTTGCAATATCTCTATAATATCAACTATGAAGCAAAGCACACTCATAAAATCAATCTTTCCAGCGGCATTAATGGCCATTACAGGTTGTAGCCAACCGGAAGAAAAGGTGACACCTCCCAATATCATTTATATTTTAGCTGATGATATGGGCTATGGTGATGTGAAAGCACTGAATCCGCAATCGAAAATACCCACCCCCCATCTGGACCGCCTGGTAGGAGAAGGAATACATTTTACCGATGCACATACCAATTCCGCCGTTTGCACGCCCACCCGTTATGGGATTTTGACGGGACGCTACTGTTTCCGGTCGCGCTTAAAAAGTGGTGTGCTGGTTGGCCACGAACCGTCGTTGATTGAACCTGGCCGTACCACCATTGGCAGTTTACTGCAAGAGGCCGGTTATTACACCGGGTGTGTGGGTAAATGGCACCTGGGACTGGACTGGGCTAAAAAAGACCCGACACTTCCCCTTTGGCACGGCGGTAATTTGTGGGACATGAAAAACACAGAAAATGTGAATTATGCAGCGCCGGTGCCTGGCGGCCCCTCCGATCATGGCTTTAATTACTCCTACATCATTCCGGCCTCGCTGGATATTGCCCCCTATGTGTACATAGAAAATGGGGAGGTAACAGCCCCGGTAACAAAACATGTTCCCAATTTTAAAGATGAGAAAGCACGTGGCATGTGGTATCGTCATGGCGATACAGCTGAAGATTTTGACCACACCACCGTTCTGCAAAACCTGACTGATAAAGCGCTTGCTTTTATTGATAAAGCATCTGAAAAAGAGCAGCCATTTCTGCTATACTTCCCACTGACATCTCCACATACTCCCTGGTTGCCATCAAAAGACTATGAAGGCATATCCGAAGCAGGTGTATATGGTGACTTTGTGGCCATGACCGATGGCATGGTCGGCCGTATTTTAGAATCATTGGATGCACACCAATTAAGCGATAACACTTTAATCATCTTCACTTCGGATAACGGTTCACATTGGCTGGAGTCGGATATCAAAACATTTAAGCACCGCGCCAATGCTCATCGGATCGGGATGAAATCCGACGTGTGGGAAGGTGGTCATAGGGTGCCCTTTATCGCTCGATGGCCCAAAGCGATTCCAGCAGATTCAAAATCAAATGAAGTGATCTGTACCACTGATTTATTGGCTACCTGTGCGGAGTTAACCAATCAACCACTCGCAAATGATGAAGGTGAAGACAGCTACAGCATCTTACCTACCTTATTGGGGCAATCACCTGACAAAACACTTCGTGAAGCCACTATTCACCATTCGGTAAACGGCACCTTTGCCATTCGAAAAGGTAAGTGGAAATTTATTGATGCCAAAGGATCGGGTGGATGGAGTTTACCGGAAAATAAGGTAGCAGAAGGGGCTCCGGCCGGCCAATTGTACAACATGCAGGCTGATCCCTCGGAACAAACGAACTTATATACTCAGCATCCTGAAATTGTTCAGGAGTTGAAAGTACTATTAGAAAAATACAAAGCGCAAGGTTTTAGTCGTCCAATCGGACAATAGTTTTTTCATTTTTAGTAAACGTCCCCTTTGATCAGGAGTGATCAAAGGGGATTTTTACATTCTGCCACATATGAAACAGCCGATTGATTACAATGGTCTGATTTTAATATTCCGAAACATCGTTAATCCTCCATGGTCCTGAAAGCCAATACGTCCTTTTTTGAAAATCCCATAATTTAGATAATCTTTCCATTTACCATTTTGTTTATTCCGTTTCCACTCCTCTGACCACAGCTCATATTCAACCACTTTTGAACCATTTAGCCAATGTTCTACATGAGGTCCGTTTACAATAATCCTGGTCGTATTGAATTCATTGAGTGGTTTAACCTTGGCATTAACCGGCGTATTCATGGCATAATTGGCGCCGGAATATTGAGATGCTTCTAATTTTGTGGGCCAGCCTTTATCATCTAATAACTGATATTCAGGGCCTGTTTTATAGATGGCGTCCTCAGCCTTTTCATTCACGTGATAAAAATTTCTTTATAACTTAACGATTTGATTTTTTTCACTACTCTCAATTGCTTTTTCGATGATTAAGATGTTTAACCAGGCCTGCTCTGGTGTAACTGCAGGTTTTGCGCCATGGACAATGGCCTTGTAGATATCTTCGAAGTACCCGAAGTAACTCCCCTGGTGAGTTTCAATCTTACCACGGAAGTGTAATCCATTTATTTCAGTATTGAGTATTCCCCAGTCTTCTACCGGCTGAAGCCCCCAGTCTTCCCCTACAGGCATTCCCCCGTTGCGAAGAATGGCTTCCTGGGGATCAATACCCGATTTGACAAAAGAGCCTTTTTTCCCATGAACAATGATTCTGGGACCTTGCTCTTTAACAAATACACCTGCTTTTAAAGTCACATTGAGTTTTGGATAAATCAGCTTTAAATCAAAACTATCATCTACTATGCTGCCCTCTCGTTGTGTGAAACACCTGCAAAAAACAGAATCCGGCTTTCCAAAGGTATCAACGGCCTGATCAATGAGGTGAACACCTAAATCATAGAGGGTACCGCCGGCCGTGTCGTTGACATATTTCCAGGCGTTCTTTTTAAGCTCCGGTACAAACCGGTCGAAATGTAGTTCATAATCTAGTACGTCGCCTAAAAGTCCATCACGGATAATCTTCCTGACCGTTTTGGCATCCCCGTTCCAACGCAAATTATGATATGGAAGCAGCAACTTTTGACAGCCTTTGGCGATCTTTTCAAGTTCAAGCACCTCATTGGAAGTGGGCGTGATTGGTTTTTCAACAATGACATGTTTCCCGGCTTCAAGGGCCATTTTGGCATGCTCAAAATGGAGGTGATTGGGCGTACAAACAATGACCAGCTCAATATCCTCTTTTTTCAGCAGGTCGGCGTAATCCCTTACAATTTCAACATCAGGATAGATCTCTTTGGCATCGTCTTTCGAAGAAACGATGGTGCAAAGCTTGAAAAGCGGGCTTATATGAATAAAAGGAGCGTGAAAGACCCGGCCTGAAAGACCGAATCCCACGATTCCTACGTTTATTGGTTTATTTTCTTTCATGATAAACGATGTTACACAATCAGTGTTTCGAGAATTAAAGTGGTCTGTAAATTATTAAAATTCAGTATTAGTGCCTGCACAATTTTCACTGGAAAAATATCAATCTTACCGTCCTCAAGCCGGACAGGCTTTTACTTTCTGCCTGCAGTCGCAGAAAGTAAACAAAGAAGACCGCCGCTTGCATTAAAATTGCTAAAATCCATACCATTACACTGAAAGAAAAGAACTCTCCCGAATAAGAACCTTGTGGAATTTGATACTCAAATCCCTACAAGTTCTAAATCGAGATCAAACAACTTTTCTTTTTTACCGCTTCATTAAATGGATTTCTTAACGCATTTTCATGACAGGCGGAACTTCAACTTTCAAAATACCTCTATAGCCTCATTAACTAATTTATTCATCATTAAAATTTAACATCCAGTAGAATGAAAATTAAATGATTTTCTCTTTCTCGTAATCCCAGTATGTTTTGCGTCCTTCCTTGTAGGAGATGGTTCCCATGTGTGCTGCCATGGCCTCTTCAAAAGCTCTGTTGATATTACAACTTGGGAGTGTCCCGTTATCCAGTCTGATACAATCCAGCCATTCACGCAGGTGAAGGTGAGTGGTATCCACCTGTTTCCCATTTCGGTAGGTGTACAGCAAGCCGCGTCCGGCAAAATACTTTTCAGTAGCCGATGTCACCGCATCCACCTTATTTTTACCGGGGATATACGAAAAAATAGGCTTGTCAGGATCAATCAGGCCTTGTTTGATTTTGTCTTTGTATTTTGTGGAGTTGCGGTCTGCATTTATTTCAAGCGTATTGCTCACCTTCATGCTGGCATCATGCCCCATGATGACTTTGCCCCTGTTGTTCTCGCTGGCCAGAGTAGCACTGTAGAGAAGCGTGAGATCACGCTTTTCAAATTCGTAGGCCATGGTTAAAACATCGGGTACTGTCCGACCGTCTTTAAAGTAATATATACCACCGGAGGACATAACCGAGGAGGGCATTCCCAGGTTAAGAATCTGGTTCATCGCATCAAATTCATGGGTAAAGAGATCACCACTGAGTCCGGTGCTATAATCCCACCAGCATCTCCAGCGGAAAAACCGTTCCAGACTGAATTCATGCCAGGGCGCCGGCCCGATAAATTGCTTCCAATCGATATTTTTCTCACTGGCCTGGGGATGAATATCATAAACCCAGGCACCATTGGGTGAATTTCGATTGGTGCAAACTTCGATTAAGGAAATTTTACCCAGGGCGCCTTTCTCAATAATGTTTTTAGCCACATTATAGCTGTCGGTTTGACGGTTCTGGTGACCCAATTGAAAGACAATACCTTTGTCCTTAACGACCTGTCGTACTTCGTAAGTCTCTTCTACCGTCCACGAAAGCGGCTTTTCGCAATAGACATGCTTGCCATTTTTTGCGGCTTCTATGGCAATGGGCGAATGCAGATGATCAGGTGTACCTATGATGACTGCATCCACATCCGGGTCTTTCACTAGCTCCTGGTATGTTCTGTATCGTTTGGGGGCCTTCCCTTGTTTTCCTTTTGTCCCTTGCCGAAAAGTATTCCCACAGGATTGAATGGCGGCCTCGGCATGAATATCAAATACATCGCATATCGCAGTGATCTCTACACCCAGATCTTCCTGCTCCATGAAATTTTGATACCGGCGCTTCCAGCCTTCATCTGTTTTAGCTTTTTGCAGCAGATTATCAATATGGGCAGGCGTAGCGAACCCCAGTGAACGCAATAAATAGCTGGCTCTGCTACCGTAGCCTACAACACCAATACGTATCTTTTGACCGGTAGAAACGTGAGGTCCTTTTTCTTCTGAAATATCAAAGTTGAGTTCTTCCAGGAGATTATCATTTAAGGCCTCATAGTATCTGTTCTTTTTATACATACCATAGGCCAGTGCGCCAACAATGGGTACCGTGGCTAATCCTTTCAGCACATCTCTTCGATTGATTTTTTTCGGCGAAGTTTCTATGTTTTTATTCTTCTCTTCCATTTCCTTTTTATCGTTTCTGGTGGCTTGGATTAACCCGATTGGTATTAAATACAGGCAGGCAATGTACTAATCTGTCAACTCCAATCATCCGACTTGTGGGAAAAAGGAACAAAATGATCAGTGCAGATAATTCAATAAGGTTTTTATTGACAATCAAGTAACTTCCTTCAGACGGCATTGCATAATCCACTCCAATCAGGGGCGGATGTGAAAGATAAAATAAGGCTAACATGATGATACCGCCAATGGTCGCGAAACGCGAAAAAAGTCCCAACATTAGTGCTAAACCAATAAGAATAAGTCCCCATTGATTTAAAAAATTAACGGTTTGAAGAACGTCTTCCGTATTCGCCATCCAATAAAACCAGGATTTACAGATACCATTCGAATCGAGAAGGAATCCCCTGGCACTCCAATCGGGATTCATAAGTTTAGTACACCCTTCATATAAAAAGTGCCAGCCAACCAAAACCCTGCATGCTACGAGTGCCAGAAGCTGAGCTTTTGTGTAAGAGCGATTATTACTGTATTCCATTAATACTTATTTATAGTTCTTTAATTCGGATGTTACGGAACCATACGACTGAGCCATGCCCCAGGAAGCCGATGTGCCCTTTTTCGCGTTGAAGACCTGGGTGTTGTTTGTGATCTAAGGTTCCATTTTTACTCGCTTCGATGATATCACCATCCACAATGGTAACACCGTTTAAGATAATTTTGATGGTGGATCCCTTCACAATCACCTCTTCCGTATTCCATTGACCCACTGGCTTGAGGTGACCTCTTTTTGCAGGGATGACACCATAAACGGATCCATGATACTGGTATTCTTCAAGATTTTCATAAATAGGCGCTGTATTATCCAATATCTGGAGCTCCATTCCCACATAGGCGGCATCTCCCTCCAGCGGCGCCCTGATTCCTAACCCATTGTTTGCTCCAGGCGTGAGTTTGAATTCGAAGCGATAATTAAAATCACGGTACTCTTTTTCGGTGAACAGATTGCCATGGCCTCCTTTTTCGGGGCGAATCACAATTTCACCATCTTCCACCAGGTAATCGGTTTTATTTCCAGTCCAGCCATTCAAATTTTTACCGTTGAAAAGAGCTGTAAATCCGTCAGCTTTTTCATTTTCTGTCAGGCCGTAATCCTTTTCACTGATTTCACGCACATAAACATCTCTGAACGCCAGATCAGTGCCATGCGCCTGAAGCTCTATCGCTTCTCTTGGAAAAATTGGTAAACTGCGGTCCCAATAGTTTTCAAGGGTCACATTGTCTACAACAAGCTCACCGTTCAGATAAACGGTTACTTTATCACCAATCATGGTGATGTGGAATGTATTCCACTCTCCTACGGGATTATCAGCTACTTTTAAAGGTTTAGAGATATTGGTTTGGTTATTATACAATCCACCTGATCCCACTTGTGCTCCAACTTCCACGCGCGACGTATCCCATACCTGAACTTGGGGTGTTCCGCGAAGGTAAATCCCGCTGTCACCATTTTTAGTGATACGCCAGTCAACAAGCATTTCAAAATCGCCATAGTCTTTCACTGAACACAGATTGGCGCCCTTACCAGAGAAAGCGATTGTACCGTCTTTTACACTCCAGTTGTTCAGCATGTTTTTATTGGCTTCCTTTTGCTTCTTCGCCAATGTTTTCGCATCCATTTTGGCTCTGGTGAGTGGATTTCCTACGAGGCCTTTCCAACCCGACAGGTCCTGACCGTTAAACAATGAAACAAAACCCTTTTCCTGTGGCATTGCATCCATGTATTTGCGAATGTTGATCTTATAATAATTACTCTCCGGACCGGCAATGATCTGCGCTGTTCGTTCCAGGATTTGGTGGACTTCTTCGCCATAAAAACCAACCTTTTTACCTTGTGCGGGCAATGCAACTTTCATTATTGACCGGCAAGCAGCTTGTTGCAAGTCCTTTTGATCAAGGAATTGAGACAGGTAAATCAGAGAGAGATACGTTTTAACATTTTCAAGCGATGAAATGACCAACTCCTTTTCCTGGTCATTCTCTGCAAGCGTCATGATCTTTCTCAATTGGAGTAGCTTTTGATCTGCATTTAATGTTGAATTCGAAATTTGTGAAACAAAGCCTTTATATGCTTTTGACCGGTATTCCGGTGAGTTCTTCTTACAAATTTCAAATAGTGTGGCAGATGCAGAATGGTCTTTCCATTGAGTTAATGCGTTAAAGGCAACCTCTCTTACAATGCCATCTGAATGAACGAAAATCTCCGACACTTTATTTAAAGCAACCTGGCCGCCTAATTGCGGGAGAACGGGAATTAAACGCTCCTTCTTCTGCGTGTTATCCAAAGCAATAAGTACTTTACGGATACCTTTGTCAGCATCTTTATCATCCGTAACAGCAGCATAAACCGCTTCTTGCACAGAAATAATGTGCTTGTCGTCCACCTTTAATAATAACTGAATGAGCTGATCCGGATTTTTAGCGCTCGCGGTTCTTTTTAAAGCTGATATTGCAGCCGTTTGCACCTGATCATCAGCATCTGAAGTATAAGCAAGTATCTGATCAAAATATTGCTGGCCTGATTTGGCAGCGATCACATCAATCAACGCAGCTTTCGCAACTCCTGAAGTCTGATCCAGGGCCTCAGCGATTGGAGCAAGAGTCTCCTTATCAACCAGGTAAAGAAGTATAGCTTTAGCGTGTTCAATATCATTGCCGGCAATCATGTGTTTAATAATTTGTGGAACAGCTTCTCTTTTTTGCAGAGAGGCAAGAGCTGTTAAACTGGCATTACGGACATTGGCGGAAGAAGAAGAGAGACTTGTTTGCAGGTAAGGAAGAGCTGCGTTATCACCTCTTTGTCCAAGCATCACAATAATATCTTCCTGAACAGCTGGATTTGAAGATTTGGCTTTACTCATCCATTTCTTCGTTGTGCGACTATCACCAATTTCTCTTGCAGTGGTTAGAATAGCAGTCCGATACGCTTTATCATCGTTACTAACCGCTTTTATCAGCAGTGCTGTGGCTTTATCATCAAAATAGCGCGCATATATATTTAGAGCTGAAGCATTGTTGTGAAGTAAATCAGAATTGCTATTCAATTCCATCAATTCAAGACATGCTTTTTTACAAGTTTTTAAATGCCCGTTTTCACCAAGTTGCTGTGCATAGTTGATGAATGTAGCAGCTGCATTGGTCGCTTCGTATTTAAAATGCACCTTCTTTGCTGCATTAAGCAAGGTACTGTAGGACTCTGGGTTACCAATTGATGCCAGGGCTGCCAGAACGACTTTTTGCAGATTTACATCATTACTGCCTTCCAGCGCAAGAATAGTTGCGTGTGCTTGATTCGATTTTAATTCTCCCAAGGCCTTAATGATGGTTATCCGATTTTCATCTCTGGCCGTAGATAATGCGTCATAAAGTACTGTTTCTGCTTCTGTGGTACCAATGGTTAGAAGTAATTGAGTAGCTGGTTCGCACAATTTATTGTCGGTAAGATATGTTTTAGCTTTTTCGATACTCGCTTGTTTGCCCACCAGGTTGAGTTGTCGGATAAAAAATGCTTTTACCTCTTTGTCGCTTTTTTTATCTAAAGCTTTGATAAATTCGGTTTCTACTAAAGAGCGGAACTCGTCACTTTGTAAGCCGCTTGTGTATCTGGCCAGGCTGTTCAGCACAAAACGAACAGCCGTATCATCCCCTGTTCCCGGTGGGATGATCATATCAGTTAGTCTGGAAATAAATGGAGAACCATAAGAAATGACATTTTCCATTATTTTATCCAGGTGATCCAAATCGTCAGCAGGCATTAGCGCTAATACATCTGCAACTTTTGTTTCAAGGGTCCGCTGATCCTGAGCCTGTATCCCCATAGTCAGGAACAGACTTAAAATTATATATATTGATAGTATTTTTTTCATTGAATTGATATTTTTTTATTGTCTCTTGAGTTAATTATTAGCTGATTATTACCCTGGTGATTGATCTTGAAATCCTCTGATCCAGACAAATACTAGAATGTCCAGGGACCTCGCATGGGTTGATTGATAAGCCTGTTGGCACCTTCATCATCAATAAACCGCTGTTTGTTGGGGTCAAATTTCAAATTCCGTCCTAAGCGTACGGCTATAACTCCAAGATTAACCAGCGTGCAGGAACGATGGCCATTCATCTCATTCAGTGCAAACTTCTGACGGGAACGCACCGAATCACTAAAGGTACCGACTTGTGGTTGCGGATCCGGTAAGGTTTCAATCAGCTTATGTAAATTGGGAATGTCGGATTCGAAGTTTCGGAATATTTTACCATTGGGCCCTTCTATATAGGCTGCATCTTTATCCTTGTTCTCACCATCAAGAATTATCTTACAGCCATCGGCATAAGTGTATTCAATACGTCTCCACGAACCAACGGCATCATAGTGTTGCTGAGGTGCATCTACATCGATACGTACCGGGCTGGTATTATCTTTTCCCAAAAGGTATTGAACCGGGTCGAGGTAATGTTGTCCCATATCACCTAAGCCACCACCGTCATAATCCCAATAGCCACGGAATTTTGAGTGCACACGTTCCGGGTTATAAGGTTTGTGCGGAGCAGGCCCTAGCCACATATTATAATCAAGGTGTTCGGGTACTGGCATTGGTTTCAGGTTGTGTTTTCCACTCCAGTAAAACTTCCAATTATAACCGGTAATCCCACTAACAGTCACCTTTAATGGCCATCCTAAGACGCCACTGTCGATTGCTTTTTTGAGTGGTTTGACGGAAGTACCCAAGCCATAGAAGGTATCTTTAAAGCGGAACCAGGTATTCAGGCGGAACATACGTCCATGCTTATTCACCTCTTCAACCACTCTTTGTCCTTCACCAATGGTGCGAGTCATGGGTTTTTCACACCAGATGTCCTTACCGGCTCTGGCAGCTTCTACGGCCATTAATCCGTGCCAATGTGGAGGCGTCGCAATGTGTACCACATCAATATCCGGTCGTTGCAGTACTTCCCGATAATCCGTATAACCGGCAACCCCTTTCCCAACCTGGTTGAGCACATCTTTCAGGTGATTCCGATCGACATCACATACAGCTAATAGTTTTGTTCCTTCATAGGAAATATGACCACGCCCCATACCGCCAACACCGATAATGGCTTTAGTCAATTGATCACTTGGTGCGATATATCCTTTTCCTCCCAACACATGACGCGGCACAATTGTAATTCCCGCCACTGCGGCCAGGGATTTTTTCAGGAACTTTCTTCTGTCAGTTGCTTCTTTTTTTTCCATCAGGAATAGATTTATTTTATTGGATTTACGATTATGATTTTTTCTATCTGCTATTAATGAGTTCGCCAATTATGCAATGTGATTACAAGAATAGATGATGGCGGTTAAAACTTGGGGTAACAATAGGGGTAACAGTGACAGATAATCTATATTTCCCTAACCGAATGCGTGTTGCAAAAATGACCATAATACCTTTTGAGTTCTATTTCTAAGGAAAGAGCATTAAAATATGCGCGAATAATACCAATTACATTTCAAAATGACCTTCAATTTCGCGATGCTCAATCACAAAGTATTTAATGGAAGATATCTATCTCATTTCCGGTTTGTGTGTCTTTGCCAATCGGTATTTAACGATTCAGATGAGGCAGAAGATGTTGTCCAGGATAGAATATTGTAGATGAACACCTGAAAAGTAATGATGATTGGTGCCGAATACCAGCAGGTCATGGAAATAGAACCCATCCGCCCCCAGGTACACTTTAAATCGACCGCCGTACGGCTCAATAGCTACTCAGTAGGCCTGGAATCAAGGTCTGTAGCCTTAAAACCAAGGATAAAAGATGTACGGAAGTGGATGACAAGCGTACTGACCCCGAAAAAAGTTGTACTGACCGGGATGGAGAGTGTACTGACCGGGATGAAAGATCTACTGACCAGGATGGAAGGTGTACTGACTAGGATGACAAGCCTACTGACCAGGATAAAAGATGTACTGACCAGGATGACAAAGCTACTGACCCACCGGGAAGGGCTACTGACAACTCCTGCATGGCTACCTTAAAAAAAAGTGGGAAGGATTATTTTTGCCGAAAATGGATATTTTTTTTGTTTAGTATTGGCTAACTTGGGGCGCAATTTAGGTACGATGCACCGGATAATGGCAGATAATGGGTAAGGATGAATAATTGTTTGGGTGGCTAGGTGCATATACTTCTTGAATAGGCGGTGTATATGCACCCCATATAGCAAAAGTATATTCACTGATATAGCCTGGCGTTATGGGCAAGGTTAAAAACAGCCTGCAAGTCAAATATCATAAGCGGTTAATATAAATTTAGATTTGTAAGAAATAGTAGAAAACAGATATGGAAATAAGAAGCATAGAGAAGAAGGATGTGGAGACGGTTGTGGAACTTTGGTTTCAAACATCAATAATTGCGCATGATTTCATTCCGGAGAGTTATTGGGCAAAGAATAAAGATGTAATGGCATCAATTTATTTACCAAATTCGGAAACTTATGTAGCGATTGAAGATGAAAAGATTGTTGGTTTTATCTCAATGGCAGAAAATCTTTTAGCTGCAATTTTTGTAGACAATAAAATTCAAGGAAGAGGAACAGGTAAAAAACTTTTAAACTTTATAAAAAAAAGAAGAGTTAAAATTCAACTAAAAGCATATAAGAGAAATACAAAAACAGTTGATTTTTACAAGAGTCAGGATTTTAATGTTATATCCGAAAATAAGGAAAATGAGACAGGTGAATATGAATATTTAATGGAATGGATAAAAGAATAAGGTGAATATAAAATGGCTAAAAAAAATAATAATGATTGGTTTACAATTGAGAAGGTTGATGACAATACATCTATAATAAGTGAATACAAGCATTGGGAAGAAACACATTGTTATGTGCTAAATGGAACAGAAAAATGTTTACTAATTGATACGGGACTTGGAGTCGAAAATATTTTAGAACAAGTACAAAAACTGACAGATAAACCTGTAACAGTAGTTACGACACACGTACACTATGACCATTTTGGCGGACATGAATATTTCCCTGACTTTTATGTGCACGAAGCAGAAACTGAATGGATAAATGGTGGATTTCCATTGACAATAGAACAAGTTCGAAAATTTTTGATAGAAGAACCATGCGATTTTCCCAAAGATTTTGATGTTAGCAATTACAATCTTTTTAAAGGGAAACCAACAAGCGTACTAAAAGATAACGACACAATTGAATTAGGGGATAGAACAATACAGGTTTTGCACACTCCAGGTCATTCTCCTGGTCATATGTGCTTTTTCGAAAAAGATAAGGGCTATTTATATACCGGAGATTTGATTTATATGGATGTATTGTTTGCGGATTTTCCGTCAACAGACCCAATTGCCTATATGAATTCGATTAAAAGATTATTCCCGTTGCCTGTAAAGAGAATTTTACCTGCACATCATGATTTGAATGTCCCGTTGTCGATTATTAAGGATATGGACAATGCTTTTTCCGAATTGTACAAAAAAGGACAATTAAAACATGGGAGTGGAACATTTACATATGAGAATTTTGGAATAAGACTATAAAAAAAGAAAAATGAATAAATAAAACCCAGCCCATAATCGAATAGGTGGCTGACAGCCGATTGACTGCCAGTGCACCTTTCACACCACCGTACGTACGCGAGCGTCGCCCCTTCCTTACGAAACAATGCCCACAGGGCATTCCTTCCCTGGAACATATACGGCGGTTCACTAAGTCATCGGGAATAAAACATCACGTCTAATCGGCGTGATTTGCAGATAGGTGTCAAGTAGAGGTATGTACCCCCGTTACTTCAAACGTTGCACCGTAATGGTAGTTCCTAAAATTGGACTCTGAGCAATGGCCCAACCACCTCCCGATAAAAATCGGGACAGGCTATGCGCGACCGGCTCCATGCATATGCCTGACCCTGTTCAACCCCTAAACGGATAAGGTTTTTCCGTTTCCGTTCGGGCTTTTTCTCCCGATGTAGAAATACTAAAATTTGGCAAGCCAAATTCAAGCTTTTCTTTATCGGGACCAGATGCAATATCGAAGCCGATTGCGTAACCAGCCATCCAGTTCAATGAGTTTGACCTGAATACTTGCCATACGGTAAGCATTCACCCAACCCCGACAAACCTCGTTCAGCTTTTGAATGCGTTCAAGGTCGTGCCTTTCCAGTTCCCTATCCAGCTCATGTAGCATGATATTGGATAGTAAAGGACTTAGCGGACTTCCTTGTGGTACGCCTTTTCTGCGTTTGACCAGTTTCCCTTTAATTACTATCGGGGCTCTGAGCCATTTGCGGATCAGGCGCATCGTCGCCTGGCATTTAATCTTACGGTGCAGTAATTGCAGCAGGTAACAATGATCCACTTCATCATCCCGATTATGGATTTTGTTGGTTTTGTTTTACAAAACCTTACAAATCCTATTTCGGGATCAAATCGATATCTACGATATCCTGATACCCCTCGTTGATGTAGCGTTGTGCTTGTAATACTGACTGGTGATTTTACAATGGTTGCAATCAATAATAATGCAGAAGAGAAGAGTTTTACCATGGTGCTCAGTGTGCCAAGCTTAAGCGCTATGTGACTACCGCGTCAAATAGGTGGCAGGAAGAAAGTGATGTGTATAATACCGATAATTCAAGTTTCCGATTTGTTTTACCTCCTAAGAGTGTGGTTACTTTTACGGGGCAAGTCATAACAGAAATCATCACGCCTTTTAATGATGCATTGAATAATTTTAGTAAATCGACTCAATCTCAAAATTTAGTAATTGATACCACAAAGCCAAATTATTTCAATGGTGATGCAGGCAGGGCCAAACGGGTGAGTGAGTCTGACGGTTATGTCGTTTATCAGGTGACCGATTTAAAAGGATTCTCTGCTATCGTATATCATCATACAGGCGTTTGGGGAGGTGTCTCATTTCAGGTTTCATCAGATGGAAACTCATGGACAACACTGCCTCATGAAAGTTTTAATAGTGTTTATTCCTCCATGGGCTGGTATCGAAAGAATTACTTTAATAGAATTACACCACCTGTGGGAACAAAGTACCTGAAAGTATTGTTTTCCGGAGCAGGTGCCTGGGAAAAGCAATTGGCTGATATTAGTATTGCGGTTGGACCATAGATGAGAGGGTGTTCGAGTATATGATAAAAGAGGGCATCCAACTATTGGATGCTCTTTTCGCTCTTTAAGTATTTCCAAACTGTAGCTGTATGATTATTGATTTAGAACATCAGCGAATGTTGTTAGAAAAGGTTGGTTGTAGCATATCTGGTAGTTTTTGCTGAAATGTTCAAAGCACTCGTGTGCTAAGGTCTTTTTATCGAGTAAAAAAAGCTTATTAACCTTGTGTTTCAACACTGTTTCATTGAGTGGATCAAAGATGAGAAGGGCATTAGAAAGCCTAACCGCTAAGCGATGGTTGGATATCAGTTCTTTACTTTGATAAAGTGGCAATAAGAGGTCAAGTAATTCATCAGATATTTTACTCTTGAATTCATCGAGCCACTCATCTTCCATTTGTGGTAGTACTGCACCTTTTTCTATTATGGAAAGTAGTTGTTCTAAATGCATTACATTCAGGTTGTCCCATCCGGATTCTCTGATATGATTTAACAAAATAAAATACTGTTTTAAATCACAAAATACATCTTCCTGAAAAGAAATCATCCATTTTTTATCCTTGAATTCAATGCTGATCCCACTATTTTGAGAGAAGATATCCCGAAGACGTTGTATTTGAGTGCTTCGATTATTTTTGGCACTTTCAGCCGAATACCCAGCCCAAATTTTATTGGTTAATAGTTTTGAACTGATCCCATTCTCTCTAAATGTGGCAATCATAACAAGTATAAATATTTGTTTTCGTCGGGTAGAGAAACGAGGAGTTAAATCTTCATTATCACAGTTGATAAAACGAAATCCTCCAAATATTTCAATCGTTGGATTGTTTAACTTCAGGACCTCCTTTGGTATGTAAGGAATGTGTTTTTTTATGGTTGTTGGTTCTAAGTTTAATGCGCTCCTATTTTTACGATGTGAAAGTATCATGAAGCGAATAGCAAGGATAAAGACAACCAACAATAATAACCCGGCAATTAATAGATATTTCATCAAAGGGATGCTGTCTTCATCAAGACCCTGTGTATAAACTCTCAAAACTTCTTCATCACTTAAGGCTCTGTTCCAAATGGCAAGATCATCCATCATGCCTTCAAAATATTCATCCCAGAGATTGGTTCCCACTAAAAGCGAATGATTGGATGGGATAAAATCAGCAGATTCTTTTTCGCTAATAAATACTCCATTCTTAAAAAAACGTACTCCTTTATTGGCCGAAAATACAAAGGCTAAATGCTGCCATTCATTTTCCCGAACAACCACAGAGTCGGAAAAATGATCTTTAATACCCGGAGTAGTGAATAAAAGTCGACCATCTTTGTACTTCACCGAAAACGCTTCTCCTTTTCCAAGTATACTATGATTACCTGTGACGGTGGTAGGGCAAACCCAAACGCAGATGGTGATAGTATTTTCCAGTTCAATGCCTGTATCAAAATCAATAAAGTGATTTTTTCCATTAAACAAACCACACCATTTCCGGGAAGCATCTTTTACATATTCAATTCTACTATACGAGGCATTGGTACTTCCTACTAAATTATTGATGTTTTCGTTAAATTTCAACGAGAGTGCCATTTTATTAAGGAGTGGCATCGGAGAAGCGTAGAAAATTTTAGTGTCTTCAGAAGTTAAGCTATTAAATGCAAAAACATCAGGCGAAAAGCGAAATCCATTCTTTTGTGGGCTAATTCTACCGTGGCGAATATGTATTTTTCCATGGGAGATCAATTCTGGTATTTCTTTCCATGATACGCCACAAAGTGGATCGTTATTGTATAACACATTCGTACTATACCAACTATTTTGATCGCAATAATTTTTAAATGACAAAAAGATATCCTTGTGGTCAGTGATAAAAAAATTAGGAAGCTTTCCACTATAAGTATTAAAAAGGATGGGTACTCTATCCGGTCGTGATTTTAATGAATCCGGTAGGGCATGGATATGGGAGTCCATTCTGAAAATAATAAAGTCATTGGCCGGGTTACCGGAGAATCCGGTTTCTACTTTAAATGGAAATTCTGGGTCAACCGTGTAATCGCTTAAATACGCTTTGCTTGAATACCATAAGGAGGAATTGCCCGGTGCAAAAACAAACATTCTTTTCCCCTTTTTTTGACATTCATCCAGTTCATTAAGCTTGTCATTCCCGGGAATGGCAAGGTATTTATTAATTTGTTGTCGTTTAAGCAGGTCGGGTAAGTCAGGTGTTTGTTGTTTAAAAATAAGGGTTAATATATCCTCATTATTTATATTTAAGAAATTAACAGCATCCTTTAGTATATTTTGAATGGGTGCACCAGGTAATATGATAAAAGCACGATAGCCTTTCCTTAGTTTCGATTTAATAGAACCTTGTGTTTCACAGCTAAGAAAAACATGATCATCAAGACTATTCTTCCCGTATGTTTCCTGACAAAAAGAAAGCAACAGCAGCCCTATTGCAATGAGAATGTTTGAAAAGGATGATCTATTGAAAATACCCATGCCTACAAAAATATAAAAGAAGTTGACTTTTGTAGATAAGTGATTAATATTTTAACACATCAAGAAATACTTTTTCGAAATTCATTAGGACTATCCCCAAACTTACGTTTAAAAGCCGTTGTAAAATGCGAAGCGTGCTCATAACCGGTACGTTCGGCTATTTCAGTGATGGTGTAAGAAGTATCTTGCAATAACTGACGGGCAATGTTCATGCGATAATCAAATAGATAACCAAAAATAGTTGTTCCAAAACTTGATTTAAAGCGCTCTTTTAAAACAGTTGCACTCATCCCAACCATAAGTGCCAATTCAGCAATCGATGGCGGATTTTGATATCGCGACTCAATAATATTACGTGCCGTATTCAGTTGATCACTGTAAAATCTATGTTTGCGACTGCTACTTTCTATATGCACTTCTCTTTGCTGCAATTGAAGCAATAACAACTCCTGCACTTTGTTTTCAAAATAAAGAGAAGTCATATTCCCCATAGCTTGACAATTTTTAATTTGGTCAATAACTAATTTCATTTCAATGGTTGTTAAACAATGTCTCTCAGGCAAAATCAATGGACGTTGGTTTTCTATTGACGAAATGAGAGGTGCAAATGCTTCCGGATTTTGATGACAAATGGAATAAACAAAATCATAAGGAAGAAAAACTTTAAAAAACTCATATTGTATGTTGCTGTAAAAACTATGGTTCACCTTTTTATTTAAAGCCGCAAAAATATTGTTGGTATTCCTGTCCATCCTATACAAACGCTTACACTCATAAGCAAAAGTCGTATCCCCCTTTGAAACAAAATGAAGCATAACCATACTATCATCCTCCATCCCCCCTAAAACTTCCAAATCTTTACTTGACTCAATTTGAATATGCTGTGCTTTAAATTTTGATGTCTTCCATTCGTTAATCAGCATCTTAAGTGGATTAGCCTCAACAACATCAACAGTGCTACAAAATGTGAGGTTGTTTTCTTTATTTAAAGAATAACTTTGATAAAAGTTGTGTATATCAATCGATTGAATATTGGATTTCATAAAAAAAATTTTACTCCAGTTATAAAACCGACCTCTCGTTAAATAAAGCTGTCGTTTTGCGTAATAACTTAATCTAAGTGTTACGCTATTTTTGTTACGTCAATTTAAAATCAATCTAAATAATATTACAAATATAGAAAATAGAATATCATTTCAAAACCTAATTATCATCATCATTAACATAACAAAGAAATTATGACTTCAGATTACACACAGTTATATGAATAGAATAATACAAAAACATACAGTTTAAGGATTGACATAGGTTATTCAACAGTTAAAGTTGCTGTAATCGAATGCAGTAAACAAATAAGAGATATCCAACACCAGTCACACAAAGGACAAATCCGAGGTACGCACGAATCTATTCTAATAGAATTAGATAAAAGATTTAATTCTTAGCAAATCACTTATGGAGCAATTGCAGGCCACTACAGTTGGCTGGGATATAAGAAACTATAAAAAAGGAATTTCACGCAAGGTACAATAAAATATTAGCGCCAAATCCGCAAAAAGTTACTCTGAATTTTAATGTGTTTTTTGTAAAGGTGAATATGCAATAAATCCTTTGCGAGATTTCGTGAGCCTTAAAAATTTTTAACAGATTGAGACAATGATCAGGCTAAGTCTCAAAAAAACAGAAAAATAATATTTAAGAAGTTATGATGCAGATAAGTAATTTACATGTAAACATTGAAAATAAGGAGGTTCTAAAAGGTATAAATCTTACCATTCCCGATAATGAAGTACATACGCTGTTTGGACCCAATGGATCGGGGAAAAGTGTATTAATATCAACCATTATGGGGTATCCTGAATATGAAATAACTCAAGGAAAAATCCTTTTCAATGGTCAAAATATCATTGAATTAAGTATTGATGAACGAGTTAAGCTGGGAATTGGAATTTCAGAGCAACGCCCGCCTGTTGTAAAAGGCGTGAAGCTGCGAAATCTGCTTGAACTGTTGGTTTCAGTAAAATTGAACGATGACTCTTTTATGAAGGAGATGGTCAGTAAATATGATATTGAGAAATTTCTTGAACGTAATATCAATGATGGTTTATCAGGCGGTGAAGTAAAGAAATCAGAGCTATTTATGGCGTTGATAACAAGACCTGAATTTCTAATCCTGGATGAACCTGATTCTGGTGTTGATCCGGAACATTTGAAAAAAATCGGGGCCATGATCAATGAAATACTTCGAAAAGAAACAGACAAATTGGATACTTGTAATCCATTGGTCAGAAATTCCGGGTTAATCGCTACTCACTCGGCTGTCATATTAGATTACATCCATACTGATAAAGCACACATCATGATGGATGGAAAAATCAGGTGTAGCGGTAATCCAGGTATCATGATGGAACAGATCAGAGCAAAGGGATATGATTATTGTATCAGATGTCAACAAATTAAACAGGAGATATCATTATGAATCTATTGAACAAGGGATCTATCAAAGAATATGAATTACAGGGTAACGTAGAAAATGACTTTTCAAGGTTTGGGGAAATTGAAGAAACAGGAGGTTCCTTTAGCTCCATGGACGAGTTGCAACTCACCAATGATGAAGAAAAATCATTAAAGGATGTTGGTATTAATCTGATTGAAAATTCGGAGTCCGGTAAGTTTCTGATGTATGGAAACAGTGTTTTTACAGTAATCCCCAAAATAAGCGGTGTAGAAATTATCCCTTTGAAAGAAGCTATGTTGCTTTATCCTGAAATAAAACATAGATATTACTTTAAAGCAATTGATAAGGAGCAGGATGAGTTTACAAAAATTGCCAGTGAAAAAGAGCAAAACGGTTATTTCATCCGTGTGAGAAAAAATGTAGTGGTAGATGAACCTCTTCATACAGCTATGTTTATGTACAAAGAAATGAGTTCCATGTGCATCCATAATATTGTAGTTTTAGAAGAGGGGGCACACCTTCATTTAATAACAGGATGTACTGCTGGCTGTACACTCAAGGGAGGATTGCATATTGCTGTAAGCGAGTATTTTGTTGGTAAAAAAGCCAAATTAATCAGTACCATGGTTCATAACTGGGGAACTGATTTTGTAGTACGCCCCAGAACAGGTACGGTGGTGAATGATGATGGCACTTTTGTAAGTAATTATTATTCAGTAAAACCACCTAAACATATCCAAACCAATCCGTTCACCTATTTAAAAGGGAAAAATGCCAATGCTAAATACATGACTGTACTAGCAGCGTTGCCGAACACGTATAGCGATATTGGCGGAACAGTACTGATGGAGGGAGAAAACTCAGGGGCCGAACTGGTGGCCAGAGCTGTCAACCAAGGAGGCGTTGTTATCCAAACCGGTACTTTAATAGGGGCTGCCAAAGGCGCACGGGCACATGTAGATTGCTCCGGTTTAATGTTGAGTGAAAATGGTGTTATCGAAGCCATTCCCGGATTAAGGGCTATGCACCCTGATGCACGAATGTCGCACGAAGCCGCCATTGGTAAAATTGATATAGGTGAAGTGAATTACCTGCAATCAAAAGGATTGGATGAAATGCAAGCCATTGCTTTAATTGTTCGGGGCTTTTTAGATATCGGCATTGAAGTGGAAGGCCTGGATACCGAGTTAGAATCAGCTATTCAGCAAATAGCAGAACTATCGGGGCATGGGGAGGATTAATGAAAAATAATTTGGAAGCATGAAAAAAATGAAAAAAGTCATACTCATTCCAAGATGTGTTTTCACACCTGGCTTTAAAAGCGCTTTGCAAAAATCACCGGAAGAACTAGAAGAAATTACCAAGGTATTGATTGACTCTGCGACACGTATCATACAGTTACCTTGTCCACACCTTGAATCATTAACTGTTGCTGACAGAACAGAATGCACTGTTATTTCACCAAAAGATTTTAGCAATAAATACAATGGCGAATATTACCTGATATTATACCGGAAAATTCTAAAACCAGTTATTTCAACTATTAATCATTATCAAGAACGGGGTATTCAACTTACAAGCATCATTGGCGTAAAAGGTTCTCCCAGTTGCAGTGTGAGTAATATTGCAGACAATAAAAACCTGAATCATGGGCAGTTTATGAGAACATTAATTAAAAAACTTAAAGAAAAATCTACTGAAATAAACATGGCAGATATTTAGTATAACAGCCTTGGTTTTAATTATCAGCCAATCCATTAACTCATTCGCAAAAATATCTTTGATTATGAATAAGAAAGCAATATGTCAAAATTTGCATGAATATCCCAACCTAAACACCATCGCTTGGAAAAGGGACTTAGCAGTTTTGGGATGCACGACTCTGAACAAGTATTTAAACATTTAAAAATAAATCAAGGTAACACTTTTCTTGACCTTGGCTGCGGGGCTGGGGATTATTCCCTTTATGCCGCTAATCAAGTAGGTAAATCAGGCCATGTATATGCTTTTGATCTTTGTGATGAAATACTTGAAAACCTGAAGAAAGAAGCTACCAATGCAGGTATAAATAGCATCCATGCAATGACGGCAGATATTTTTGCTCCTCTTGCAATAAAAAGTAAAAGTGTGGATGTTTGCATGCTAGCTACAGTACTCCATTCTGAAAATGTACTGGAAAATGCCCACATTTTATTTAACGAAATTAAAAGAGTTCTAAAACCCAAAGGGCGTTTGTCCATTATTGAATGTAAAAAGGAAGAGATGCCGTTTGGACCACCTTTAAAATTCAGGGTTTCACCTGATGACCTTGAAAAGGCACTTTTAAAATATGGCTTTAAAAAGATGGACTATTTGGATCTGGGGTATAATTACATGGTTTTATTTGAATGTTAATGCATTATACACACAGTATTCATTTCCCTCAACCTGCATTTGTAACAATTGGCCTTTTTCGTTTGAAATTCACACCTTATAAATGCACAGAAAAAAAATACGCCTGCGAGATCCACATGTAATAATAAAGGATGGTGAATTATATTGGGGTATGCAAAAGAGAAAATTGGTAAAAGGTCTGAATGGATGTAGGTAAAAAACACCATTCAGATCATTTATCATTCAATTCCTTTTATCCGGTAAAACTTACCTCTTTTCTGCTGAAACGGTTCAATAATATCATTCTCTAATAAAGCAACCATATATTTTGATAAAACAACTTCATTCAATCCTGTAATTTTAGTTAAGTCATCTAAAGTACAAGGTCTTCGCTGGAGTGTGCTAAGAATCACTGAATCCAAGTCTCTTTCATCTATGGTTAGATTATGCTTCTTAGGTGGATTTACAATTATTTCAATATTTTGAGATGTCAGGTGCGTAGCAATTTGAATTAGTTCTTCATGCGAAGCGGGATATAAATCTTCAATGACACCCGGTCGATCAAGGGTATTGAGCTGGACAGCATCCGGCGATATAGCTTCAATCATCTCTTTAAGCCTGCTTATTTCTTCAACACTATCATTATAACCGGGAAGAATAAAAACTTCCAACCACATTTTTCCGGTATAGGATTCCCTGAATTTTACCAAACCTTCCACATGATCTTTAACAGTGAGGCTGGAACATGGACTGTTGATTTTTTTAAAGATCTCATCTTTTGATGCATCCAACGAAGGTAGCACCACATCAGCATGAAGAATTTCTTCCCTGACTTTAGGATTATTTAATAAAGTTCCGTTTGTTATTACTGCAACAGGAATTTCCGAATAGTTTTGTTTGATAAATGATATCAGATCTCCAATCCTTGAATTTAAAGTTGGTTCTCCCGATCCTGTTAATGTAAGGAAGTCGGGCTTTGCATTGTTATTAAGATAATGTTTGAGTTCTTCAGCTATTTTATCAAAAAGGATATATTCTTTCCGGATTGTGGTATGAAGCGTTGTTTGGCCTACTTCGCAATACACACAATCGAGTGAACAAACCTTTTTAGGAACTAAATCAATTCCCAGTGACATCCCCAGTCTTCGTGAAGGAACCGGTCCAAATAAATGCTCATACTTCATACCAATAATTGATCAATTCCCACCATAATTCATCCCCTATTACCAAATAATTCGGTGTACAACACAAGACGTTATGGTTAGTTGAATAATTTTTTGTTTTCTATCAACACTAAAGATAGAAAATATAATTCATTTTATATAAAAAAAAGAGATGCTCTCACATAAGGCACCTCTTTTCTGTTATCTTACCTGCTTCTGAAAGAAAATGATTCCTCTCAGTTTAAAAAGCTTAGTTTTACTTCTGCTTGTAGAATCCTAAATCGTCAATGGTTGAATTAAAGATGAATCCAGCTTTTGCATGGTTGTCCGCCTTACCACGTTTAATCATTATGTCGGCAGAACCTTTAAAACGATCTTCACGTTGTGCATCCAACACCAATAGGTATCCCATAACAATATTACCGGCCATTTCAACTAAACGACGGGCATGAAAATCCAGGTACTCATTGTCTTTCACTTCAACAACAGCTTTCACCGCACGTTCGTACTCTTCGGTCATTCCAATTAAAGTACGACGGTATCCATGTAATTCAGGTTTCAGTTCCATCATCTCGTATTCACGAATACGATCCATGTAACCACCAGTTGTTACACCACGAATGGCAGCTACTACCTGCAACTGGGTTGTTCCTTCGTAGATAGATGTAATACGGGCATCACGATAGATACGCTCCACCGGATAATCCTTCATGAAACCTGATCCACCATGAATCTGAACCGCATCGTAAGCCAACTGGTTACTGTACTCACTGGTGATCCCTTTCAATAATGGGGTGAAGTAATCTGCCAGTTTTTGGTATCGCTTCATCTCTTTACGCTCAGCTGGCTCCAGTTTGCGCTCCTCTGAAATGTGCATATATGTTTTATAGATATCGACAAAACGAGATGTTTCATACAACAAAGTACGTGAAGCATCCAATTTTGCTTTCATAGTGGCAAGCATTTCATATACAGCCGGGAATTGGATAATTGGTTTACCAAACTGCTCACGCTCTTTTGCATAGTCCAAAGCCTCGCGATAAGCCGATTCGGAAACACCTACCGACTGGGCACCAATACCCAAACGGGCACCGTTCATCAAGGCCATTACATATTTGATCAAACCCATTTTACGAGATCCAACCAACTCAGCAGGTGCATCTTTGAACACCAACTCACAAGTAGGTGATCCTTTAATACCCATCTTGTTCTCCAAACGACGAACAATCATGGATTTGTGATTACGGTCATAGATAAACATGGATAAACCACGACCATCTTGTGTCCCTTCCTCAGAACGGGCCAACACTAATGAAACGTGTGCATCACCATTGGTAATGAATCGCTTTACACCATTCAGGTACCATTTACCATCTTCTTCATTAAACGTCGCTTTCAACTGAACAGCCTGCAGATCGGATCCTGCATCTGGCTCAGTTAAGTCCATCGCAGCTGTTTCGCCATTGGAGATACGAGGCAGAAAACGGGCTTTCTGATCTTCATCTGAAAACTCATTAATCGTCTCCGCACAATCCTGCAATCCCCAGATATTCACGAAACCGGCATCGGCACGTGAAACGATATCAGCAGCCATGATATAAGGCACAATGGGGAAGTTCAAACCATCGTACTTACGCGGCAAGGTTATACCCATCAAACCAGCTTTCACCAAAGCATCCAGGTTTTCCTGTGTACCTTTAGCATAAACCACTTCGTTATCTACAATTTTTGGCCCTTCCTGATCTACACTTTCAGCATTTGGCGCTACGATATCACCACAAATCTCCCCAACAATTTCCAACACTTTATCATAGCTATCCATCGCATCTTCGAAATCGACGGGCGCGTAGTCAAATTTATCTTTATCAGCAAAATTGCGCTCTTTTAAAGCCACAATCTTTTTCATTAACGGATGCTCCAAATGGAACTTCAAATCCGAGTTATCTGTGAAAAAATTTGCCATTTTATTTTTTATTTGTGAGTTCCGACAAGCGGAATTCTTTTAATTAATGATTAACTATTAATGATCAATTATTAGTGGTTAATGATTAATGATAAAAAATTTTGATGCATTAATCATTCATAATTAATAATTAAACATTATCACTACTTACTGTTTTTCCGATAAAATTTAATCAGCTTAGGAACCACGTCCATCACTTCACCGGTAATCACATAATCAGCAATCTTGTTGATGGGAGCATTCGGATCATTGTTAATGGCAATTACCATTGATGACTCTTCCATACCGGCAGTATGCTGAATCTGACCAGAGATACCACAAGCAATGTACAACTTAGGCCGAACAGTAACACCTGTTTGACCAATCTGACGCTCATGCTCAGCATATCCGGCATCAATAGCCGCACGTGAAGCACCTACCTCACCTGTCAACACTTCAGCCAATTCATACAAGGAATCAAAATTTTCTTTCGATCCCATTCCATAACCACCAGCAATTATGATGGATGAATTTTTAATGTTCACCTTTGATTTTTCCATGTGGCGCTCAATCACTTTCACCACTAAATCTTCAGGTTTCAGGATGGCATCAACATCAATTTTGTTGATTTTTCCTTTATAATCAGCATCGTAAATTTCTTTTTTCATCACCCCCTCACGTACTGTAGCCATCTGTGGGCGACAATCCGGGTTAATGATAGTGGCCACGATGTTACCACCAAAAGCAGGACGAATCTGATACAACAGATTTTCATAGGTTTTACCGGCTTTTTTATCTTCGTGAGGTCCGATCTCCAATGAGGTACAATCCGCAGTCAAACCACTCTGCAATGCAGAAGAAACACGCGGACCCAAGTCACGACCTAAAGTCGAAGCACCTAACAAAGCTATCTGTGGCTGCTCCTTTTTGAACAATTCCTCAATAACCGCGGTGTGTGGTAAGGTAGTATAAGGATCTAAGCGAATGTCATCCCCAATATGCACCACATCAGCTCCAAAAGGATAGAGCTCCTTTTCAATATTTTTTAATGAATGTCCTAAAACAAGTGCTTCGAGCTTACAATTTAATTGATTAGCAAGGGAACGGCCTTTGGTCATTAACTCAAGACTAATCTCGGCAACCTTCCCCTCCTCTATTTCGCAAATAACAAATACATTATTCATTGCAATTCAATTTTTTACCGGATCATCCGGCATTTGTTAAACAAATTACTATCTGGGAAAAAATTAACCAATGGTGTGATTAGCGATCAATTCAACGATCAACTCTTCAATCTCTCCATCTGCAGAAGTCAATTTCTTCGACTCTTTTGCCTGGAACACCACATTTTCAATCTTTTTCACTTTGGTAGGTGAACCAGAAAGTCCCAACCAATTTGTATCTGTTTCAATATCGTTCACACTCCACTCTGCTATGTTCAGGTATGGACGATCAGCAGTCATATCAATGTAATCCTCAGCTTCCCCTTGACGCTCGGTCATGGTGCGGGCATGTTTGAATTTCATTAACAATTTAGCGTTACGCGGACGACAATCAGGTGCACTGGCATTCACAGTGATGACACCTGGGATAGGCATTTCAACAGTTTCCACACCACGCTCCAAACGACGTTTGATAACGATTTTTTTCTTATCTGCTGAAATAACCTCTTCAGCATAGGTTACTTGAGGTAAATTCAATTTTTCTGCCACCTGAGGTCCTACTTGTGCCGTATCCCCATCAATGGCCTGACGACCTGCGATAATCAAATCGCAATCTGTCATCTTCTTAATGGCACATGAAATGGCATAAGAAGTAGCCAGTGTATCTGATCCGGCAAAAGCACGGTCAGTTAACAAATAACCATTATCAGCGCCGCGATACATACCTTCGCGAATCACATCAGCAGCACGACCAGGCCCCATCGTTAAAATAGTAACTTTTGAACCTGGATATCTATCTTTCAATCTAAGAGCTTGCTCCAAAGCATTTAAATCCTCCGGATTGAAGATTGCCGGCAGCGCCGCACGGTTCACTGTCCCGTCTGCTTTCATCGCATCCTTGCCGACATTTCGGGTATCAGGTACTTGCTTTGCAAGAACAATAATGTTTAATCCCATTGCTTCAATTTTTGATAAAGAATTATTAACGGATGACAAATATATAAAAAGGGACCAATTAACAATGCAGAATCCAAAATGTTCATGCTGAATAAGTTCCTAAATCCCCTCCGTTACAACACTCTTTTAAGCACTTTAAAAACACATTTAACACCCTATTATACTCCCCTCAAGGTCTGAATATTACTAGTACTATATAGGGTAAGACCAACAGATATATTTTTTTTATGAAACGATGAACAAAACAATAAAAAAAACGCTTTATTTATAATTAGATTAGATAACACCGAATATTTGCATGAAATATTCCATTTCACTACGGCTCTGATTATTACCATAAATCAAATAGCCGTCTTAAAGCATAGGAAAGATGAAAATAGTACTGATATTTATTTTCACAGTTATATCCCATACCGCAATGACACAGGAGGATTCTACACAGTTAAAACTAAATACACTCACTGAAGAGGAGAAGCGAGTCATTCTCTTTAAAGGAACGGAAATGCCTTACAGTGGTAAGTTATATAAACATTCTGAAAAAGGAACATATACTTGCAAACACTGTGATGCCCCCCTCTATAAATCACAAGATAAGTTCGATGCGCAATGTGGGTGGCCGAGTTTTGATGATGAAATTGAAGGAGCCGTTAAGCGTGTACCTGATGCAGATGGTCGACGCACAGAAATTATCTGTGCAAAATGTAATGGTCATTTAGGGCATGTTTTTCTGGGAGAAGGATTCACTTCCAAAAATACACGACACTGTGTGAATTCGGTCTCTTTGAGTTTTGTACCAGATTAATTATTCAAAGTGTGACTAAAAAAGATATTTTTATAGTCATACTCTGAATAGTTAAGCTCTTTTTTGAGTACAACACTCTCCCCGTCCTTCAGTGTGTGCCGGACATTCAACGGCAAAAGGGCAGTACTGCGGCAAATAATCACACAATTCCAAATCTACCATTTGGTTTTCGCCCGGATAAACACGATGATTAATGGCGCGTCGCATCAGACTATATTTAATTTGATTGGGTACACACGAACCGAACATGGGGTTAAACCCATAATTCTGCAATAAAGCAATCATAGCATTGGATAAATCCAATAATTCCTCTTCTCCCAAATGCTCACTTTTAGGAAATACAAATACTTCTAAACCTATCAAATCCGATATTCTAATTCCTGCCTCATCAGAATCATCTTCTATAAAATGATATGCAGCCGAATGATCACATTCGAAGTAAGACGACAATCTTCTTTCAGCATTGCTTTTCGCCAAATCAATATCTTCCATCAACTGTTCCACATATCTTTTCATCCCTTGCTGTTTCATTTGCCTTCTTAAGTTGCTCATTCAACGCAAAAGCAGTGTATTGAGTTACACAGGAAAGCGATTTACAATCAAGTATTTCATTTTTTACAACTCATTTATCGTACCGAACCACAGGTCATTACAATTTATTGACATATATTAACATCCTTTTAATTCTCTATCTATCTTTGCGAGATTTTTTAAGCCTTTACAGAAGCTATGATTATTGATTTATTTGTACCCTGTTTTATGAATCAAATGATTCCACAGAGTTTTCTTGTCTATTGAGCATTCAAAACTTCATTAAGAAGTATAAACTAGCCTTTAAAACAAAACACATGGCAGGTATTTTGCTACTAAAAGGTCAAATTAGAGAGATGGCCGCACTGAGCGTTTTGAACTCTTCTACACATGTAAAAACACACTCTTACAAGGCACTGGATTCAAAAAAGCCAGAAACAGTTTAAAGGTTCACTGTTCCTGGCCCCACGATTCGGATGCATATTATGAATCGGTTGTTCTGTATTATGGTTTAACCAAGTCCATCTTAGATAAAATCGTAATCGGTGACATGTAAATCTCTGACTTAAACGCCTTGTACTCTTCAGAAGCATCAGATTCATGCAATACATAAGCCGACCATTGAAACAGATTAACACCATATCCTGCTGCAATGGTTAAACTATCAGTATAGTACTCTACACGTTTTTTGCCTTTTTTTGTCATATACTGTAATCCTCGTTCGATCACACCCGTGACTTTCCGACTCTCATAATCACGAATGTGCATCATCTCATGCGCAAACAACCCAATACGCGCTTCTTGTGGCACATCTGATAACAAAACACCATCAAAATTTTCATCATCATTGACATGAATAATATAGAGTCGATTACGCTTCCCTAAAAACAGTGATAGGAAACCTGGTCGCGCTGCCATGGTCGTTTTCAGCTTTTTTGTTTTAACCCTGATGCGACAATGATGTAAATCTTCAAATTGATCATAGGGAAGCATAAAATCATCCAAATAAGTTTTCTTAAAGGCAGAGTCTACTTTCAAACAACCTTTTTGCCAATACCCCTTTTTATCTGATTTGTTACTTGTTTGAGCGGTTACATTTGATAGAAAAAACAATCCTGCAAAAAACATTAAAAACTCTCGCACCTTCATATCTCACTTGTTTTGTTCTTCTTATGGGAAAAATACTAAAAGGTTACATTTTATTTAGAAATAGTATGAATAAAAAAAGCGCCAAACAAATAAAGTTGGCGCTTAATTAAACTATTTCTAACGTCTTACTTGCTATTGCATCTGCATCGAATGAAGTTTTTTATAAATCCCATCCTGTGCAATTAATTCTTCATGCGTTCCCGTTTCTACAATCTCACCTTCATTAAATACGCAAATCAAGTCCGCATTTCGAACCGTAGATAAGCGGTGAGCAATCACTAATGAAGTGCGATTTTTCATCAGGTTTTCCAGAGCATCCTGCACTAATCGTTCTGATTCGGTATCCAAAGCAGAGGTGGCCTCATCCAATATTAAGATATCCGGATTCTTAAGAACGGCCCGTGCAATACTAATACGTTGGCGCTGGCCACCGGACAATTTACCACCTCTATCTCCCACTAATGTTTGATACCCATTCTCTGAAGCTACAATGAAATCATGCGCATTAGCCACTTTAGCAGCCATCTCAACCTCTTCCCGGGTCGTCTTCTCTACTCCAAAAGAAATGTTATTAAAGAAAGTATCATTAAACAAAATGGCATCCTGGTTCACATTCCCCATTAGACCTCGCAAACTATGCACTTTCATATTTCGTATATCCACTCCATCAACTGAAATACTCCCTTCCTGAATATCATGAAAGCGAGGCAGTAAATCTACAAATGTTGTTTTACCACTACCCGACTGCCCTACTAATGCCACCATTTTACCTTTCGGAATGACCAGCGATACATTCCTGAGGACTTTCTTTTCATTATAAGCAAAAGTGACATTCTTGTATTCAATGGAATTTTGTATTTCTTTCAATTCAACAGCACCATCGTGTTCCAAAATCTTATTGTCAGCCAATAATATGTCATCAATACGCTCCATGGCGGCCAGCCCTTTTTGAATACTAAAAAAAGCTGTTGAGAACGCTTTAGCTGGATTAATGATCTGATAAAACATGCCTATAAAAGCTAAAAACGTAGCCCCTTGCATTCCACTTCCGTCAGTAGTAATAAGCGTAGCTCCAAACCAGACCACCGTTACCATAACAATGGTGCCAAGAAACTCGCTCACCGGATGCGCCATCACATATCGACGTTGCAGTTTATTCATGATAAAACAATAGTTCTCCGTCTCGGTCCCAAACTTATCCTTCATCTTTTTTTCGGCATTAAAAGCCTTAATAATACGTAAACCGCTCAAGGACTCTTCGATGATGCCAAGCAAATCGCCCATTTTAGATTGTCCTTTTCGCGACTGGTGCTTTAAGGTTTTACCCGTCTTACCAATAATCCAACCGGCAACCGGCAACATGACAAAAATAAATATGGTAAGTTTAACACTCAACACAAACATCCACCCCACCAAAACAAGAATGATTATGGGATTTTTAAAAAACATATCGATGGAAGCCATGATAGAGTTTTCCACTTCGTTGACATCACCCGTAGCCCGGGCCATCACATCCCCTTTTCTTTCGTCAGAATAAAAAGCCAGAGGCAATGCCATCAGTTTATTGTATATCTGTTTTCGAATATCACGGACCACGCCATTGCGTATACCCACTATCTGATAAGAAGCCAGGTAGGCGAATCCAACCTTTAAAAAAGTAGTACATAACATGAGTAAGCCAATAAAGGGCATAACTATAGTAATGCCATACTCATGCTTCACCAATGTTACATAAAAGTATAGATTATTCATCAGCACTTGCTTATCCATGGCCCATGGCAATAGAGAAGTAACCTCTTTATCGGTTTCAAATAACACCTCTAAAATGGGTATCATAAAAATCATAGCCAGGCCCGTAAAAAAGGCAGCCAATAAATTAAAAAGAAAACTGAGAATCAAATTACGTTTATAAGGAGGAATAAAACGCTTTAATATTTTTATAAAGTCTTTCATGTGTCGTTCAAAAAAAAATCAGGCTGTAAAAGTAATCTTTTACAGCCCGATTCACAAATAAGGTATATTTAACAAATCTTAAATCCCAGTGTAATTATGTGGTGTCAGTACACGCATTTCAGCTTTTACTTCCTCTGAGATGTCTAAACGATCAATGAAAGCCGCCATGGTTTTAGCGTTTATCTGCTCGTTGGTACGTGTCAGATCTTTCAATGCTTCATATGGATTTGGATAGCCTTCACGACGCAAGATCGTCTGGATAGCCTCTGCAACTACGGGCCAGTTATTTTCCAAATCTCTATGTATAGCCGATTCGTTCAATAACATCTTACCCAAACCTTTTTGAAGGGATTTAATGGCAATCACAGTATGCGCAATCGGTACACCAATGTTGCGCAATACTGTTGAATCCGTCAAGTCACGCTGCAAACGCGACACTGGTAATTTCGCTGCCAGGTGCTCAAAGGTCGCATTGGCAATCCCCAGGTTTCCTTCCGCATTTTCAAAATCAATTGGATTCACTTTATGCGGCATGGCACTGGAACCTACTTCACCTTTTTTAATCTTCTGCTTGAAGTATTCCATCATAATGTAAGTCCAGAAATCGCGCGACAAATCCAACATAATCACATTGATACGCTTGAAATTATCGAAGATGGCAGCCATGTTATCGTAGTTCGAAATCTGCGTCGTCACCTGCTCACGATCCAACTTCAAGACGTTGTTTACGAAGTTATTTCCAAAAGCCGTCCAGTCAATATTCGGATACGCTACATTGTGGGCATTGAAGTTACCTGTGGCTCCACCAAATTTAGCCGAGCAAGGAATGCCTTTTAATAAGGCCAATTGCTTATTTAAACGCTCTACAAACACTTTCATCTCTTTACCCAAACGCGTTGGGGAAGCTGGTTGTCCATGTGTCTTCGCCAACATTGGAATATCTTTCCATTCGGTAGCCATATCATCCAACTGCTGAATCAACTCTTCTAATAATGGATAATAAATATCGTGCACCGCATCACGCAATGAAGCCGGCGTTGCCGTGTTATTAATATCTTGCGAAGTCAGTCCAAAGTGAATAAACTCTTTGTACTTCTCTAATTTCAGCACATCAAACTTCTCTTTGATGAAGTATTCCACCGCTTTCACATCATGGTTGGTCACCGCTTCAATGGCTTTCACACGTTCCGCATCTTCCAACTGAAAGTCTTTGTAGATCTTGCGCAGCTCATCGTAGAGTCCTTTATCAAAATCAGCTAATTGTGGCAATGGCTGCTCACACAAAGTAATAAAGTATTCTACTTCAACCAGTACCCGGTAACGAATCAATGCATACTCCGAAAAGTACAAAGCCAGCCCGTCAACCTTGTTTCGATATCTCCCGTCAACCGGAGAAATTGCAGTCAGTAATTGGATATCTATCATTTTTCTATTTGATTTTTTGGCATAGCAAAAGTAGTAAATTTTCAGGGAAAAGGTTAGTTTTGGCGCTGGTCGTTTCACATTATTGAATAATCTTACTCATGAACTACAGGCAAGGATTTAAACTTGGACTAAAATCATACAGCGAAGCTTTTTCCTTCATCCTCAAAAACAAATTGGTCTGGTATTTTCTTTTCCCCTTGTTGCTTAACATTCTTTTATTTGCCATTGGGTTTTATTCGGTAGTCACCTGGGGCGATCAATTAGTTGGTCACTTAAATGAATGGATGGGCATTGATAGCTGGGACTTCTGGGGTGCATCATTCGTGGCCGGTTCCATTAAATGGTTTGTCTGGCTGATTCTTCGTCTGCTATTTTTCCTGATATATGCCTATATGGGAGGATACATTATTCTCATTCTCTTGTCACCGGTATTCGCATTACTTTCGGAGAAAACAGAGAATATACTAATAAACAGTA
Source organism: Marinilabiliaceae bacterium (assembly GCA_016342595.1). Lineage (GTDB taxonomy): Bacteria > Bacteroidota > Bacteroidia > Bacteroidales > Marinilabiliaceae > JAEINY01. The sequence continues at coordinate 485 of JAEINY010000019.1, read as the reverse complement.
GTACCCCATTTAATATACGTCAGTTTTTAAAAGACATACGTCGGGGTGTTTTATTAGCCATCCGTAACCTTTGTATTGAGTTGTTATTAACACTGGCATTATTCGTTCTAAGTTTCATTCCGGTAGTAGGCTACTTCACAGCCATCGTTTTATTTCTGGTCTCCGCCTATTTCTATGGTTTCTCATTTATTGATTACACCTTAGAACGTCAACGCCTGGATATCCATCACAGTGTTCGCTTTATCCGAAGCAACAAAGGATTGGCCGTTGGGAATGGTTTCGTTTTTTGCCTGGTATTGATGATTCCGTTTATAGGCGTTTCCATTGCCGGTTTTATCTCCATCATTTCAGTGGTGGCGGCAACTATTTCGGCCAATAAAGTCATTCATGATAAAACCATTATTTATTAACACTAGTGCTTCAATTTGAATATAAAGGTATTTACTATCTTAAGAACAATTTACTTCGCAAACAAAAATACAACA
>JAEINY010000425.1 GCA_016342595.1 Marinilabiliaceae bacterium | reverse complement strand
GAGAATTTGATGGCATTCACCAATAAGTTGCGTAGGATGGTGCGCAACATGTTTTCATCGGCGAACACATTTTCTTGTCCGTTTGATGCTTTCTGTATTTCCACCTTCACGCCTTTTTGACTGGCCGTATCTTTATAAGAGTCGGTGATTTCAGCGAGCAATTCATATATGGGAATTGGTTGAGGAGTGAATTTCAGGCCGGCACTCTGCGAGCGGGCCCATTGCAATAGGTTTGTTAAGAGGTCATAACCCGATTCGGCAGAGCGTAAGATGATACTAAGCGCTTCCAGTAATTCCTCTTTCGAAAAGGAATCGATATCCGTTAATAGTGAATGGGTCAGTGATTTTTGAACGGCCAGAGGGTTGCGAAGATCATGACCAATAATGGAAAATAACTTGTCTTTGGTCGCATTCAAATGGTGTAGTTCTTCATTTTGTTGGGATATCTGCTCTTTTTGATCCGATAATAACTTGGTGATATCTTTCTCGGCATCCAGCCGTTGCAGGGCCAATGTTTTCTTCTGCTTTTCCAGGGCTAGATTAAGATCTAAATGATTTTTTTCAGATTGCATCTCCACTTGCTTGGCGACAAGGCGGTCAATCATAGCCGGAATATTCAGCATGAAAAAGCCAAATAATCCAATGTAAACACTGCGGTAAAAGTGACCAGCAGGATCCGAAGAAACCACTTGTTCGATTAAGGCCGGATCAATTTGTGGATATCGAAGGTAATAAACCAGGTTGTAAGTGAAAATGGCATAAATCGTAGCATAGATGACCAGTTTGCGATTATAACGCAAGACGGCGAGCAGAATCAATATTGGATAAATGAAGGCAGAGGCAGCGGTAGCCACGCCAATGGGAGAAAATAATGCCGAATAGGCATAGATGTGCAAAGACAGGACTGTGATATCCAAGGTAACCGATAAAAAAGGAATCCAAACCTGTAAGGTATGTTGCTTTAATACCCATTTCAGGTAGATGTTATAGCCCAGATAAAGAACAATGGGAACCAGAGAGATAGTCGCTTCCTGATGATGGCCCTGAATAAAGATATAGCTGATAAGGATGAGGAGGACCACCAATAATATCCATCGGAATGACATGGCTTTTTGTTCACCCCATTTAGCTTCGCTTTCAAACAGACGGCTAAAGTCATTCATTGTGTTTATTGGCATAGTAACGAAGGGGGTTGCTGGTTTATTATTCAAATCATCAGGCTATTGACTACGCGTTGGAGCTATTTTATTAATTAGTCTTAGCGCAGCCCTACAAATTAAGTGATTTATATCAGAAAAACATTATTAGCAACCTATTCCAGGGAAAAAATTGTTTTCTTAGAGGTTGTTTTTTTAGAATGACCAAAAATTCAAAATCAAATCCTTAAATCAAAACCCAAATCTATGCAGAAAATCAATGAACTACTTTTAATGATAGATTCCTATATTGGGAGTCACCCTTGGTTTGTTTTCCTATTATTGGGTTCTGGCATTTTCTTTACCGTCTACTTGAAATTCCCTCAACTTCGTTATTTTAAATATGCCCTGCGTATTGTACGCGGTAAATTTGATAGAGAGGGGGATGTCGGAGATACCTCCCATTTCCAGGCGTTGACCACGGCTTTGTCGGGAACAGTTGGAACCGGTAATATTGCCGGGGTTGCATTAGCGGTTCACCTGGGCGGACCGGCCGCCTTGTTTTGGATGTTAGTAACCGCCATGTTTGGTATGACCACTAAGTTTGTTGAGGTGACTTTATCGCACAAATATCGCGAAAAAGTGGAAGATGGCTCCATCGCCGGTGGTCCCATGTACTATATGCGGAAGCGGTTGAACATTGCCACTAAATCGGGCAAAGTGATCAATACCGGTAAGTGGATTGCCGGGATATTTGCAGCGGCTACTGTGCTATCATCATTTGGTACGGGCAGTTTGCCGCAAATCAATAGTATCTCCAACTCTTTGTTTGCAACCTTTGATATCCCTCATCCGGTGACCGGATTAGTATTGGCCATTTTATTAGGTTTTGTAATTATTGGAGGTATCAAACGGATTGCCAAGGTGACGTCTCGTTTAGTACCGGCCATGGCTATTCTTTATTTCATCGGTGCCATAGCTGTGATTTTTTATAATTATGAAAATATTATTCCATCCATCGTATCGATTTTTGCCGATCTCATTACTGGTTCGGCTGCCACTGGCGGTTTTTTAGGAGCCACCATAGCCTTTGCCTTTAACCGGGGTGTGAATCGGGGCTTATTCTCCAATGAAGCGGGCCAGGGATCAGCGCCTATTGCTCACGCCGCAGCCCGTGCCCATGAGCCGGTGTCAGAAGGTTTGGTAGCCCTGTTGGAGCCATTTATCGATACCATCATCATTTGTACCTTAACCGGTTTAACCTTGTTGGCTTCGGGTGTATGGAGCGAAAAACAAGATAACCGTTTTCAGATGGCGGATATGCAGGTGCTGGCCGGAACCCATTACGAAGATGTTTCTGAGACCGGCCGTCTTCAATTGGCCCATCACATCAATGGTGAAAAAACGCTGGAATTGTTTAGCGGTGAGATGGCTGTTGAACAAGGAGAAATCACTTCGCCGGTCACCCTTATTCATGCTCGTTCATTGGCCGAAGAGGTAGCGGTGACACGAAGTAAAAAGCCGTATTCAGGAACGATTCAGGTGACCAATGGAATTATTCAATTATTGGATGAGAAGGCCGACGTATCACTGTGGGAACAAATCAAAGGATCCTTTAACGGGAACGGAAATAATACCTTGATTTTTCAAGGACGTTCACTGGTACACAGTGCACCACTCACCACCATTGCATTTACCAAAAGTTGGTTTGGTAATTGGGGGAAATACATTGTTTCCATCGGCTTATTGTTGTTCGCGTTCTCTACCGCCATCTCCTGGTCTTACTATGGCGACCGGGCCATGACCTATTTGTGGGGTTCGAAAACTGTGATCTGGTATCACCTGGTGTATGTCATTGCCTTTTTTGTGGCTTCCTTTGTGGATACAACTATAATTTGGACCCTGTCCGGTATTACCATTGCACTGATGACGATTCCTAACTTGTTTGGATTACTAATCTTGCACAAAGAGATGAAATCGGAAGTGAAATTATTCTGGGTAGAATATAAAAATCGATTCCCGGATGAAAAGAATGTGCCAAAAGACTAGTTTTAAGTTAAGAATGAAAAGGTAAAAGTTAAAAAGTAAAAAGGTAAAAGTGCTGACGAATTGATCCTTTCATTCGATGCATGAAGAGGAATC
>JAEINY010000018.1 GCA_016342595.1 Marinilabiliaceae bacterium | reverse complement strand
TCTTTAAAAGTATTGTCATTATTTTTGATTACAAATCAGTCAGCCCGGCAATTGGCACTTGAGTCTGTCTAATCAACTGGTATCATGAAGAAGAAAACCTTAACACAAAATAAATGGTTACGATTCCTACTGCCCATTCCGGTAGGTTTTACAGTGTATGTATTAATCCTGTTAATATTCGACAGCTTACAGCAACTGACCGACAATTTTTTCAGCCAGGAGGTAATGATCACCGTTTTGCTTTCATTTATCCTGTTGGAGACGCAACGTCTCTTTCTGCATCTCATTGATAAAAGATACCCCTTAAAGCTGAATCATGCCATCATTGAGAAAGCCAGTGATGAAAGCAGTGCAGAGTCTACTGCTCCTTTTTCACAATCCTTGCGAATTTTCATCATTCCGTTGGCGTCCCTGCTCTTTTCATTACTCATCATCACCCCATTAGTGTGGGCCTATTTTAGCTTTCTATTAGAATTAGTCGGCTTTTCAACCGAACTCATCGTCTTCAACGCTGTTTTTGGTATTGTGGCCATTATCTTTAGCATGATTCATGTGAGTTCATCCTTCCTGGCGGTGCACAAACAAATCCATTACATCCGCGAAAAGGAACTGCGTAAAAATCTGGAACACGACCTGGAAAAATTCAAGTTGCAAATCAATCCGGATCTACTGTATGAAAGTCTGGAAAACCTCATCTCCATCGTTCATACCGACACAAAAGCGGCTGACAAATACATTGATCATTTGTCACGTATCTATCGCTATACTTTAGATGCCCGAAAAATAGAACTGGTGTCGCTGGAACAGGAGATTGCCCAATCGGCCTCTTTATTATATGTCCTGAATTTAAAACATCAGGGCGCCGTTCATTTCACCCATTCGCTGCCAGAAGAACTGCTAATGCAACAGGTGGTGCCGGGTACCTTACCCACTTTAATACAGGAATCGGTTAACCACACCATTGTCAATACCCTTCAACCCATCGAAATACACCTGCAAGCCGAAGAGGATCAACTCAAATACATTTGCACCAATAACCCAAAAATAAATTTTGAACACGATCAAGAGTGGCAACTCTCCCTACTAAACAAAGCCTATCAGTTTTTTAGTGAGCAAAAGCTGGATGTCCATTTCAACCAATCCACTATTCAGGTATCCATTCCCACTTTTGAAATAGAAGAAGAATAACCCATGAGAGTACTTATCATTGAAGACGAAAAACCCGCCGCTGAACATTTAATGCACTTATTGGAGCGCTACGATTCCAGCATTGAAATTGTGGATACCCTTGGCTCGGTATCTAAAAGTGTGAATTGGTTAAGCAGCCCTTTGAATAATGTAGATCTGATTTTTATGGATATTCATTTATCCGATGGCCTGAGCTTTGAGATATTCAACAAAACACAGGTTAATACACCGGTCATTTTCACGACTGCTTATAACGAATATGCCATCCAGGCTTTTAAAGTGAACAGCATTGACTACCTGCTTAAACCCATTAATTACGACGATTTATTCCACAGTTTGGAGAAGCTGGAAAACCTGCGGGAAAACTTATCTTCAGCGAAACAACGCATCAAACTGGAGGAGTTGAACGATGCCCTCTTACATTACCGCAAAAACTATAAAGAGCGATTCCTGGTGAAATTAGGAGAACGTATTAAATCGGTGACCACCGATAAAGTCGTCCTTTTTTATGCGGAAGGTCGAAATGCCTTTATGCTCACCACTAAAGGCAACCGTTACATCATCGACTATAAACTGGAAGAGCTGGAAGACATGGTGAATCCCTCTACTTTCTTTCGCATCAGCCGGTCGTTTATTGTCAATATTGATGAAATACAAGAGGTATTGGTACACTCCAACAGCCGCTTAAAGATAAAACTGGAGCAGGAGTTTGACCGTGAAGTGGTGGTGAGCCGCGATAAAGTCACTGCTTTTAAAGCGTGGTTTAGCGGGACGAGTAATTAGATCATTAATGCCTTGTGAATAGTAGTTAGTGCATAGCCGACAACATCAACTGATGCCTGGCATGATACCACCATCCGTATCACTAAGCACATGATCAGGTTTGAAATCAAATTAGCAGGCACAATGCATTGCATACTGTGCACGATATTTTAACTACCTTTGCCCACGCAAAAATTGTGGCTATGATTAATTATTTGTCTGCTGAAAATATAACCCAACATTGGGGTGACGTTCGTTTATTTGATAACATCTCTTTCGGTCTGTCCGAAGGACAGAAAGTGGCATTAATTGCCCGTAACGGAGCTGGAAAAACCACCTTGTTGAATATACTGGGCGGCCTCACACCTCCCAATGAAGGAACGGTGACCTTACGATCGGGCATTCAGTTGGGCTACTTGCCACAAGATCCCTACCTCAACGTGGCCCACACCGTTATTGAAGAGGTTTTTAATACGGACAACGAGGTGGTTCAAACCATCAAAGCCTATGAACAAGCATTAGAAGAGAACAATCAGGCCACCTTAGGTGATTTGATTGAGAAGATGGACGTGCTGCAAGCCTGGGATTACGAACAGCGCATTAAGCAGATCCTGTCACAATTAAAAATTACACACTTCGACCAACCAATAGCCGAACTGTCGGGTGGACAACAGAAGCGGGTGGCGCTGGCCAGCATTCTTATTAGCGAACCAGATTTATTAATTCTGGATGAGCCCACCAACCACCTCGATCTGGATATGGTAGACTGGCTGGAACAATACCTGTCTAAGTCTAAAGCGACCCTGCTCATGGTTACTCACGATCGTTACTTTTTGGATCGTGTCTGTAATGAGATTCTGGAATTGGACGATGAAACCATGTACCGTTACGAAGGTAATTACTCCTATTTCCTGCGCAAACGACAAGAGCGCATTGAAATGCGACAAGTGGAAGTGGAAAAAGCCCGCAACTTGCTTAAAAAGGAGCAAGATTGGATGAACCGCATGCCTCAGGCCCGGGCCACAAAAGCCAAATATCGTATTGATGCGTTTCATGAACTGAAGGATAAGGCGACACAAAAAACAGATCAACGTAACCTGGAGTTAGGCATTTCATCGGCACGACTAGGTAATAAAGTAGTCAACTTTCACAATGTTTGTAAATCATTTGATGATTTAAATCTAATTCAAGACTTCTCCTATAAATTTGCGCCCTACGAAAAAGTTGGAATCGCCGGGAAAAACGGAACGGGTAAATCAACCTTCCTGAACATTCTGACAGGTGCCTTGCAGCCCGATCAAGGTGAAGTGGAAACCGGTGAAACCGTTGTGTTTGGTTACTACCGCCAGGAAGGCATTAAGATCGATAACAGCAAAAAAGTCATCGACGTGATCAGTGATATCGCTGAGGACGTATCGCTTGGTAATGGACAAAGTATGTCAGCTGCTCAATTCCTGCGTTATTTCCTTTTCCCTAACGAGATGCATTACGTCCCTGTTAGCAAGTTAAGTGGTGGTGAAAAAAAACGCTTGTTTTTAATGACTGTTCTGATCAAGAACCCTAACTTTTTGATTCTGGATGAGCCCACCAATGATCTGGATATTTTCACCTTGAATGTATTGGAGGATTATCTTCAGAATTTCAAAGGATGTGTGGTCGTTGTATCGCACGACCGTTATTTTATTGACAAAGTAACGGATCACTTATTTGTATTTGAAGGGAATGGGAAAATCAAAGATTTCCCGGGTGATTACACTGATTATCAGGAATACAAAAAATCACAGGATCGTCAGAAAGTAAAAGAAGAAAAGAAAGCTGCGCCTGCTCCAAAGCCAAAACCGGCAGCTCCTAAAACGAAAAAACTTTCTTTTAAAGAGAAACGTGAATTGGAACAGATTGAACAGGCATTAGAAAATCTGGAATCTGAGAAAGAGACTCTTCAAAATGAATTAAATAGCGGCAATCTGGCTTCCGATATGTTGATTGAAAAATCAGCCCAGTTATCACAGGTATTGGAACAGCTGGAAGAAAGAGAAATGCGCTGGCTGGAACTGAAAGAGATTGAGGAAGGTAATTAGTGAATAATTGATTAGGAGGTTCTTTATAAGAGAAGGCCTCCTTTCTACTCAAATGAAACAAAGCATCTTAGAACATTTTTTAGAGCATGTGTAAAAGTTTTTAGTAATCAGGCTTATCCCAAGGTTCAAATTCTCAGATAATTATTATCTTCGCGCCCACATTTTCACACACATGTTCAAAAAAACAACTATTCTTCTCTTCCTTATCGGGAGTTGTGTAGCTCATCAACTTATGGCTACAAATGAGTCTTCGACAAAAGTTATACGTGTGGGTGTATATGCCAACCCACCCCTTCTTTTCGCTGATTCACTGGGAAATGCACAAGGGATATTTGGTGATTTAATTAAAAAAATAGCAACCCGTCATAATTGGGAATTACAATACATACCCATGCACCTGAATGATGCTATTTTTGCTTTACAAGCAGGGCATATTGATGTATTGCCTGCCTTGGCCTTTAGCATCACTCACGATTCATTATTCCATTTTACGCAGGAAGCATGCTTCACCAATTGGGCAGTCATTTACACTCAAACCGAAAATAATATAGAGAGTATCCTTGATTTATCCCACAAAAAAGTCGGATTACAGAAAGGGGATACCCATGCTATTGCATTACTGAAACTGATCAAGGATTTCAATATAAAAACGGAAACCTGGTGGTACGATGACTACGCCTCCATCATGCGAGCGATACAAAACCATGAAATTGATGCCGGCACTGTTAATAAAGTATATGGTTATCAATGCCCCATTGCTCAAGACTTGAAAAAGACATGCATCGTATACAATCCGGTTCAAATTCGCTTTGCAGGAAATCAGACTTCTAAGGAACTCATTAATATTATTAATCATGAATTTCATCAGCTAAGAATGGGAAACCCTTCTGCTTATGATGAAATCTTAAACAAATGGCTGGTTGAACAAAAGACCCCCATCCTCTTTTCTTTATGGGCCATCATATGGGTCTCTGCATTAGTGCTTGTATCAGCTGGATTGGTTATATTTTCCTGGTTATTGAGAAAAGAGGTAAAGAGAAAAACCCAAAGCCTGAAGCAGGAATTACAATTACGCTCGCTGGCCGAAAAAGAATTACACCAATCTGAACAGGAAAAATCATTAATCCTAAATAGCATAAAAGAACAGGTGGTCTTTATCGACAATAACCACAACCTGTTGTGGGCCAACAAAGCCTTCATTTCCGATAACCAGCTGCAACCAGATAAGCTATTTAGCTATCGCTGTCACGAGATATTTTTCAAGAGCAATCCCCTGTCATCAGTGCTGCTATATAAGCAGCTTGAAGAAACAATCACTGGTAACAGCAGAGTTCTATAACGAGCAAACCCAAAAGTATTATCGGACCAAAACGACACCAGTATACGATGATCAAGGCGAACCAGTGGGGTTTGTAAAGACTCTTTCTGATATAACGGACAAAAAGAAAAGTGAACAGGAACTCATCGCTGCAAAAGAAGAATCAGATGTGCTGAAAAGTGTATTTCTGGCAAATATGTCGCATGAAATACGCACCCCGATGAATGCCATCATTGGCTTTTCAGAATTATTGGAAGATGATGAATTAACCAACAACGAAAAGAAACATTACATTGAAATCATCCAATCAAACGGCAACCAATTACTAAAGCTTATTTCTGATATTTTAGTTTTCTCCCAGCTGGAAACAGGAAATGTGACATTACAGTTGAAAGAGACACGGATCTTACCCCTTTTGAAGGAGGCCTTTGATTTATTTGAAACCGAAAAAGAACGCTGCCACAAGTCTCAGCTGAAGTTAATATTGGAAGTAGATGACATTGACGACTCATTCTCTATCACCACCGATGTCTTCCGACTGAAACAGATCATCTTTAATTTATTAACCAATGCCCTGAAATTCACCGAGCATGGTCACATCACCCTCAAAGCAGAAATCATAAAAGATCAACTGTGTATCTCTGTTTCCGATACCGGTATTGGCATCACCAAAGAGAATCAGGCGCAAATATTCCAGCGTTTCTCACAAGTATCGAACTCCAATACAAAAAAAGTGACGGGCGCAGGTCTTGGTTTAAACATTACCAAAGAAATAATCTCCTTACTCAATGGATCAATCCATGTCAAATCGACCCCTCATGCGGGTAGTGTGTTTTGGATTTACCACCCCATTCACCAGGATCAAAAAGTCGTGCATCAAAAGAATTCTAAAACAGTGGAAAAGGAAACTCCTCCAGTTGTTGCTGCATTAGAAACTCCACATTGATGTGCCTGATATAAAGACGCAAACGCTCTTTATCAGTCGCTTCCTGGTTTTTAACCTGCTGTTCTTCGATCTCCAACTCCCAATCCTCTATTTGACGCTGCAATCGATTCTGCTGAGCTCTTTTTGATCCCTTTACTAATTCGCAGGCCGCCTGAGCCATTGGTTGATCTTTCAGTAGTTTCTTTTCTCTATTCAGAGACTTTAATTGATCCGATAACAGCTTGATGTAATATTTCAATTGCGAGTCATCCATTTGATCCATTAAATGATGGTGCTTATCCGCCATAAACTGCTGATGAAAATGCAACAAGGCGAAAAAGTTATTCTCCTGATAAGCCCTTGTTATATCCTTCATCCATTCCGTTTTCTGAGCCACCTTTTCTTCATCTTGCTCACGGTCGGGATGAAGTAACTTAACCAGGTCTGTATAGATCTGTTTTACTGTCTTACTAACATTTACCAACTCCGTCTTTGACACATCTTCCTTATCCACTTTTTTTTGAGACTTGTTTGCCCGTTGCTGCCAGGCGGCCTGCTCCCGTTCTGCCTGAGCAGCGTCCATTTTTTCCCGTACCTTAGACAAGTCGGATAAATCCTCACCGTTCAAATCAAATCCAAACAGTTCACTTAACAGTTCTGCTGCCTCCTCCTTCGATTCGGACGAGAAATATTTCTCTTCAATCGTACTCAACTCGTCGTCCAGAGCGCCATTACTAATGAACGGACTTAATTCTTCCCGAATCAGAAAAGCGATCTTTTCTTTTTCTTTCTTCTTAAAAAAGCGTAAGTCATAGTTTTGGTCGAGAAGCCGGATGTACTCTTTGGTCAATGCCATGTGTTTCTGCTCAAGAGGTGCAATATGCTCCATGGCTATTCTACGCCCGGCCTCAATACGCTCTTTCAAAGTATTTATCTCCTTCTTGCGTTTTTCAATCAGTAAAATTTTCTTGTTAAAATCTACCTGCTCCCGGCTCAGGGTATCAACTGAATCACTAATCTGGATAATATCGCTCATACTACATTTTTGTTGGTGGCCAAAGATAATTATTTACAGTTATTCTTTACCGTCTAATACCACCTTACAATATAAAGCCCGATGATCGGAAGCAATGGAATCATTCACAACCTCAGTGGAAAGAACCTTCCAGTTGTGCCCTTTTGAAAGTAAGATATAATCAATTTTTTGACTGGGTTGATTGCTCGGATAGGTCGGTTGTTGCTTTTTACTATCACTCATTCTGAAGTGATTAAAAATCAACTTCATATTTTCACCTGCAGGCATTTCGTTAAAATCACCGGCAATAACAGTGGGTATCTCCACATGCTCATACCGATTCATTAAAAACTGCATTTGCCGGCTACGTACTTCTGCATCTGAATGATCCAAATGGGTGGACACGAATAACAGCCGATTTCCGGATGGCAGAACGACTGAAATTTCCAGTGCGACTCTGGGTTCCGTATTATTTGTCCCTGGCAGTTTTATCAATTGAGATTGCTCAATGGGCCATTGAGATAACGCGCCAACACCATATCCCCCACCGCTAAAAGGCATAGCTTGTCCAAACAAAGGCGCCAGGCTTGTTCGAATTCCCAATTCAGTGGCGATATCCTTATTCATCGCTCGCTTTGTTTTGAAATCAACTTCCTGTAGAGCCACAAAAGCAGGCTGTTTCTCATGGATGATTCGGGCAATATAATTCAAATCAAAATCCCCGTTCATGGTTTCGCCATGATAAATATTAAAAGTCATCAGGTTCAGTGTATCCGAACCACTAACATCCTGAGATTTTACTCCTTCAACAGCGAGAAGAAAAACAACTACAACAAATAAGAATCGCACCATTTTTTAATTATTTAAATTCATTACAAGTTTACGAAAAAATCCATTGTTACAGATTATCACAATTACACAGAGATTAGTTTCAAATTAAATATTCCTTAAAATAAAAAGTCACTATTTTTTATTTCCAAATATATTTCTACATTTGCTGCCACAAACAACAGACATGACAACACACAATTTCTTTTATAACTTTTATTTCTTCTTTTTTGGTTATTATTCCAAAAGAGGTGGGTCTTATATGTTATAAACTGAAAAAATATACAAAATATAAAACCCGCCTCTCTAGAGGCGGGTTTTTTTTTGACCAATATTTAGGGAACTATGAATAAAAACAAAAAGCACGTTGCTATACAGGGCTGGCCAGGATCCAATCATGAAATTGCTGCCAAAGATTACTTTGACGAAGCCATTGAAGTGATTCCTTGCCTGACCTTTCCGGAACTGTTTGACACATTGAAGCAAGACAAGACCAAGTATGGCATCATTGCTATTGAAAACACATTGGTTGGTGGTCTGTTACCCAATTACACCATGCTCAAAGATTCTGACCTGTTAATCATTGGCGAATACAAATTACGCATCAAGCACCAATTAATGGCGATGCCCGGGCAAACACTGGAAGAAATCACAGAGGTTCATTCCCATCCAATGGCATTGGCCCAATGTGAGCATTTTTTCAAAGCCTATCCCCATATTAAATTGATCAAATCAGAAGATACCGCCCTTAGTGCCAAACTTATTTCAGAAAATAAAACCAAAGGTATTGCAGCCATTGCTTCGGAACTGGCTGCTGACATGTATGGTTTGGAAATATTGGCACGTAACATTGAAACCAACAAAAAGAATTTTACCCGATTCCTGATTATCTCCGATAAAGGTAAAACGGAAGTCGACGATCTGCTAATTAAAGATAAAGTGAATAAAGCCTCATTGGTATTTTCATTACCACACGAAGAAGGCAGTTTGTCAAAAATTCTGACCATTCTGGCATTTTACAACATCAATCTCACAAAAATACAATCCCTCCCAATCGTGGGCCAGGAGTGGGAATACCTGTTTTATGTGGATGTGACTTTTGCTGATTACAACCGCTATTTACAATCGCTGGATGCCATTCGTCCGCTATGTAGCAAGCTGAAAATACTGGGTGAATACGCAAAAGGAAAGCAGTCGTATCCGCTTCAAAATGGAGTTCAAACAAATTCAGAGTCAAACAAGTTAACTATTTAGAATGAAAACCATACCAAACATACAACCGGCCAACCGCATCAACCAGGTGGAAGAATACTATTTTTCCATTAAACTAAAGGAACTGGAGCAAATGCGAAAAGAAGGTAAATCAGTTATCAATCTGGGTATTGGTAATCCTGATCTTCCACCAGCTCCTGAAGTACTGGATCAACTGAACCTACAAAGCAACCAACAGGGCAATCATGGCTACCAAAGTTATGTAGGTATTCCTGAGTTACGAGAAGCTATGTGCCGCTGGTATAAACGTTTCTTTGCGGTGGATGTTAACGCCACCAATGAAGTACTACCACTGATCGGTTCAAAAGAGGGGATCATGCACATCTCCATGGCCTTCTTAAATCCGGGTGATGGTGTGTTAGTTCCCAATCCAGGTTATCCGACTTACGCCTCAGCCAGTAAAATTGCCGAAGCCAACATCATCACCTATGATTTGGATGAAAGCAACAATTGGCAACCCGATTTTAAAGCTTTGGAAAAACTGGATCTATCCAATGTAAAACTTATGTGGATCAATTATCCCAATATGCCAACCGGGGCTAATGCTGATAAGGTCCTGTTTGAAAAGGTGATTGCTTTTGGTAAAAAACACAACATTGTCATTTGTAATGATAACCCCTATAGTTTCATTCTAAATGATCAGCCTGCCAGTATCATCAGCGTGGATGGAGCGAAAGACATTGCCATTGAGCTCAACTCGTTGAGTAAATCCCATAACATGGCCGGTTGGCGCATTGGCATGGCGGTTTCCAACCCTCAATTCATTCAATACATTCTTCGGGTAAAGAGTAATATGGATTCAGGCATGTTCAAGCCCTTGCAACTGGCAGCAGCTAAAGCGCTGGATCTGGATGAACAGTGGTATGCGCAAATTAATGATGAATACCGCAAAAGACGCGTGATTGTACATGAGATCATGGATCTGTTGAATTGTAAATACGATGTAGAACAGACCGGTATGTTTGTGTGGGCTAAAATTCCGGCTCACCAAGAAAACAGTGGCCAATTATCCGATGAAATCCTTTATGGTACGAATGTATTTATTACACCCGGATTTATTTTTGGAGATAAAGGCCAACAATACATTCGCATTAGCCTATGTACCAATGAGACCACATTATTAGAAGCGAAACAACGCATTGAAAACCATAAAAAATAAAATACCACCATGGAACAGCAATTAGATTTATTACCGTTGGCCTTACCAGGCCTTGAATTGAAAAGACCAATTGTGATCTCGGGCCCTTGTAGTGCCGAGACAGAAGAACAAACACTGGAGACTGCACATGCTCTGGCAAAAAGAGGCTTTAAGATCTTCCGTGCAGGCATCTGGAAACCACGCACACGACCAGGAGCCTTTGAAGGAGTAGGCACAAAAGGTTTACCCTGGCTTAAAAAAGTGAAGGAAGAGACTGGTATGTACATTGCTGTGGAAGTAGCAAACGCTAATCACGTATATGAAGCTCTGAAATTTGGTGTGGATATGTTGTGGATTGGTGCCCGCACAACAGCCAACCCTTTTGCTGTGCAGGAAGTAGCTGATGCTCTGGCCGGATCGGATGTACCGGTATTGATTAAAAACCCAGTCAATCCCGACCTGGAACTTTGGATTGGTGCCATTGAACGGGTGAACCGGGCAGGTATCAAGCGCATTGGAGCCATTCATCGCGGATTCAGCTCTTACGATAAAACAGAATTCAGAAATAATCCGGAGTGGCCAATTCCTATTGAGTTACGTCGCCGGATTCCTGAATTACCGATTATTACCGATCCAAGTCACATTACCGGTAAGAGTGAGTCGATTTACAGTCTCTCGCAGGAAGCCATGGATATGAATTTTGATGGCTTGATCATCGAGTCTCATATCTGTCCGGAGAAAGCCTGGAGTGATGCCCGTCAGCAGGTGACACCTGAACAACTGACTGAAATCATCTCAAAACTGGTCCTTCGTCGCTCTAAAATTGGAGATACACCAAGGGTAACGCTGGATGAATTACGCCAAAAGATTGACAAACTGGATAATCAGCTGTTGGAGATTCTTAAATCCCGGATGAAAATATCCGAAGCCATTGGTAAGTACAAGTACGACAACAACATCACGATTCTTCAAAATCGTCGTTACGATGAAGTTATGAACAATCGAAAGACACAAGCTGAAGAGGCCGGCTTAAGTTCGGAATTTGTTATCCGCGTATTTGAGCACATTCACGAAGAATCGATCAATCGTCAGAATGTCATAATGAACAAAGAATTAGCCCGGGATTAATCCCATCTTTTATTCATCGGATGAATAAAGAATAATTTTCCTATCCATCCGATGAATAGGAAAACCAAAGAAAACAACCGCATGAAGATTTGTATTTTAGGAGCCGGAAAAATGGGTACATGGCTGACAGACGCCCTCTGTCTGCAACATGAAGTAGCGATTTATGACCCTGAGAAAGCTCGTTTACGTTATATTTTTAATACCCAACGCTTCACTCAGTTAGAGGAAATTGCAGAGTTTGCACCAGAGTTACTCATCAATGCTGTGAGCTTGCAATATACCCTTTCCGCATTCGAAGAAGTCCTACCCTACCTGCCACAAGACTGCATCATCTCAGATATTGCATCGGTCAAGACAGGATTGAAGGAGTTCTACCTAAAGAGCGGTCATCGGTATGTATCCACCCACCCCATGTTTGGACCTACATTTGCAAGTTTGAAAGATCTGAGCATGCACCATGCCATCATCATTTCGCAAAGTGATCATATGGGGAAAACCTTCTTTAAAGATTTTTACAGTTCGCTGGGTTTAAGCATTCATGAGTATACATTTATCGAGCATGATGAAACCATTGCTTATTCGTTATCCATCCCTTTTTCTTCTTCGCTGGTTTTTGCAGCCTGTATGAAGCCTCAAAAGGCGCCGGGAACAACGTTTTCCAAACACATGAACATTGCAAAAGGATTACTTTCGGAGGAAGATCATCTGCTGACAGAGATACTGTTTAATCCCTTTACCTATGAGCAAGTGGAGAATATTCGTCATCAATTGAAGCACCTTTTGAAATTAATCGACACAAAGGATACTGAAGGTATGCATGCATTTCTGGCTCATGTGCGGGAAAATATTTCTGAATAACGGTCACACACAGGTCACGGAGCAAACTTTTTTTGAAGAAGAGCACAGAGAATAGAACACTTGGTGACCTTTATTATTTCTAAAACTTTGAGTGCTCTGTGTAACATTTTTCACTCAAACTGTATCTTTGCCGGTAAAACAGCGATAAATAAGATATGTCGGGCAGCGCAAAACAAAAGGTATTATTAGGCATGAGCGGCGGCATGGATAGTTCCATGGCCGCCGTTTTATTGCAACAACAGGGATATGAGGTGATCGGGGCAACACTGTTGACTTATGCCGATGATGATTTGCCAGGTATTCAGGAAGCCCGGAAACTGGCCGGTAATTTGGGAATTGAGCACCATACCATTGATTGCAAAGCTGCTTTTGAAAAAGAAGTAATTGCTTATTTTGTAGACGACTACCTCAATGGCCGAACACCCAACCCCTGCATCCGCTGCAACGAAACCATTAAATGGAAGTACCTGTTGCAATGGGCCGATCAATTGGATTGTGAATATATCTCAACTGGTCATTACGTACAGAAATATTCAGCAAACAATTACCATTACATTGTAAAAGGTGTTGATCCGGCGAAAGATCAATCTTATTTCTTGTGGAATCTTAGCCAGGAGGTGATTCAAAGAGCCATTTTTCCACTGGGCCAATTGCACAAAAAAGAGGTCAGAGAATTAGCCCGCTCACTGGGCTATGCCACTTTTGCCGATAAAAAAGAAAGCATGGGAATTTGCTTCCTCAGTGGCACCAACTACAAACAATTCCTGACTAATCGTTTACCCGATGAACACCGGGCCATGCAACCGGGTGATGTGATAAACCGAGACCATCAAATCATTGCCACTCATGAAGGGTATCCGTTTTACACCTTAGGCCAACGCAAAGGTATCGAGGGATTGAAAGCCGGCCAATGCGTGGTGGCTATCGATCCCAAAAACAATCGCCTCCAGACCGGCCCCCGTGATTCATTATTTGACACCCGGGTAACGCTTCCACATTATCAAATCACAAGCGATACTTCACTGTGGCATAACCAAAAGGTATTTATTCGTGTACGCGGCATCGACAGTGTACCTGGGTATGAGGGAACCATTTCCATTGAAGAGGATGCTTTGCTGGTGCAGTTTGAAACACCGGTATGGGGTATGATGCCCGGCCAGTCCATAGTGATATATCAGGAGGAGAAATTAATTGGTGGAGGGATAGTGGAATAGATAGACTATCAAATCACAGTATCTATGTATAAAACTCATTCTAAGACTACTATTGCCAATAGCACCACAATATGAAAATTTGAGCACACCCCTGCCCAAAGCTGAACATGGATCGGGTCCCGACCGGGACATACCCCTGTCCTCGGTTAGGGCATACCCCTGTCCTTATTAGAGTATTCAAACACATACTCACATACAAGCTAAACCATTCAATACAGTAGTGAATAAAAAATTGATTCAAGTAGCGCCCGTTTATCATCTGACAAAAACGATGTCCACTTCAGCCAAGGGAAGATAAATTGTCTTAAAAAAGTATAAAATCATAGTCTTTTAAAAAATGACCCTTACTTTTGTAGATTCACAAATAACCTTTGAAGAGGGTAACAACAACAATCTGTATAAATAAGAAAATGGACGCAAGAGACAGGAAATACATTAAAGCGGGAATTAAGGTATCTATTGTACAAAACAGAGATAAAGCCTCTGGTCAACTCACTCAAGGTGTGGTAAAGGACGTTATAACCGAAAGCTCCTTTCACCCTTATGGAATTGAAGTACGCCTCAAAGATGGACTAGAGGGACGGGTCAAAGAGATACGCTTGTAAGATGATCTGAATTATTAAATCCTCTACAGGAGGGATTTATCAGAATTAAACCTGCTACATTTGATCAAATGTAGCAGGTTTATTTTTTATCCGGGTCAGGTTGTTTTGCATGGTAAAGTTACACAAAGCTCGCTGAGGCAAAAAGCACAAGACAGTTCACAGAAAGTTACTATACCATCAATACAGCCAGACATAAGATATCATCTCGGTGCCCCTCTGTGTTTTCTTCGCGCAGCTTTGTGTAACTATTATTTTTTGAATGCGATACCAATCGCACCTATAACCCCATGGCATTCATGAACTGATATAGTCTGAATGGAACTTATTTTTCTATTTTTGCAGTGCCCCACAACAGGCAGCTCATAAAAGCAACATACTTAAAAAGCGATAATGAAAATACTTTTGAATTGTTTACCTCCCTCGGATATTAATACCCCTTCCATTTCGCTTTCTATTCTTAAAAAATTCATGGTAAACAATGGGGTTGAGACAGAAGTAAAGTATTGGAATTTTTCATTATCTGTCATGTCTGAGTATACGGATAGTGAAGACACGGAAATAAGAATTCTCCCTTTTTTATCCATCCTGAATGACCGACATGAAAATATAAAAGGCAATAATCGAATTATTTCATTGCTTCAGAAACTGGACCCCTCTTATAAAACCATTGATCCCGATTATTACGCCGATTTTTTAGAAGATAAAAAAGAGGAAATCTACGAAATAATTCATCAAGAGATTAAGTCTATTGATTTTAGTGAAGTTTCACTTTTTGGCATCACTGCAAAATATAATCAATGGATTCCGGGTATGATCTTAGCCGGTGAAATCAAAAAGGTGGCACCTGAAGTAAAAATTATAGTTGGTGGTTTTGGAGGTGAAAAGGTCGCCAAAGAAGCCATGAAACTATGTCCTTCGTTTGACTTTGGAACCTGGGGCGAAGGTGAATATCCATTGTTAGAATTAGCAGATCAACTGAAACAAGAAACGCCGAATTTCAACACTGTACCTCGGTTAATGTATCGGGAAAGCGAGGAGCTAAAGCAATCTGCCATCCTCAAGAGCCGGTA
This sequence comes from Marinilabiliaceae bacterium, assembly GCA_016342595.1. GTDB lineage: Bacteria > Bacteroidota > Bacteroidia > Bacteroidales > Marinilabiliaceae > JAEINY01. The sequence goes on along the minus strand of JAEINY010000018.1, from coordinate 30,539 downwards.
TTTAGACTTTGAAAACTATATCTTTCCCGACTACGATGACTATGTCAACAACTATCCTCATCCGGAAGATACAGACCAGATAAGTATTCCGATCAATTCAATCCGCTCTTGTCATTGGCGAAAATGTAAATTCTGCGATTTCAATCAAGGCTATAAATTAAGAGCCAGAAGTCCCGAGTGTGTGGTCAATGAAATAGACCATATCACAACAAAATACGGTCTTACCACCTTTACTTTTGTTGATAGCGATACCTTTGGCAGTTTAGCACACTTCGAGAAATTATTGGATTTAATCATCGAATTAAAATACAAAAATGAGGCAGATTATTCCTTTTGGGCGGAGCTGATACCTAGCGCTAAATACAATGCCCGTTTGATGGAAAAAATGGCCATTGCAGGCTTTAAGAACCTTTTTATCGGCTATGACGGACTCTGTGATTCATTACTGCAGAAAATGAATAAAAGCAATAGTTTTTCAGACAATGTGTTTTTCATTAAATACTCCCTGAAAAATGCCATTAATCCGGTGGTGAATGTCATTAAACACACCCCCGGAGAAACCGAAGAGGAAATACAGGAGTGCATGAACAATCTGCATTTTTTGCGCTTCTTTTATAATGATAGCATCGTTTCATTTTCGCACATCTATGTGGATTTGGTCCTGTCGTCCATGTCAAAATACTATTCATTGATGTCGGATGCTGAAATAACGACATACGATACGGATGATATTACCTACCTCATGCCGGACTATTTCTCAAATCATGAAGACCGCTTTCATTTATTCAGATATAAAAAGAATGTACCCGCTAATGCGAAAGAATGGGATAAATTAATGGAGGCAGAGGATTATTACAAAACAAATACCTTTAGCTATAAAATCCAGGAGAACAATGGCATCTATTATTATACGGAGTATTGTAATGATGAAGAAATAGAAAACATTGTATTTGGAGAACCCGAATATGGTTCTGTTCTAAAAGCTACAGAGCAACAGGTACGCACTTTTACCGGGCTGTATACCGATGTAAAAAAAGACTATCCGCAGATGACCGAAGAACGATTAAAAGAGATACTTACCAATCTAAAAGAAGGGTACTTAATTTATTGCAACACACAGTTCTCAAACATTATTTCCATCCTTGATTTGAAGCTCTAAAATTCGCTTCGTCCGATTGGTCACTTTAAACCGCTCATCAATTCGGTGCCCCACTACCCAAACTATATCTTCACCGGAGAGCATTAACCAGGCGGCTTCTTTATCGGCGATGCTGAATTTAGAATCAATAAAGAAGTCACTCATCTTTTTAAACCCTTTCATACCCAGCGGTTGAAAGCTATCCCCTTGCTGCCACTTGCGGACTAACAAGGGCATCTCAACCTGATCGAAATCCAGGTGAATAATACGGGGATCACGTGAAAATTGAAAGCTTACGGGCCGGTCATATGTTTTAACGCAGAGCTGAATTGGCTGTTGTATCTGCCCTTCTTCAACCCAAAAATGATCGACCTCCACCTTTGGCTTCTCTGTGACCAACAAGTTGTAACGATCTTTTATCAAACGATGCGTCTCACTAAAAAACTGCTTCCCCGATATATTATTCAAGTGACTGATGACATCATTCACCGTAGCTGAATTAAATCCATAGGGACGTAACAGTTCAAACAGAATAGACTTATGGTACGGATATTCCATTAACCTGGAAATGGGAATCAGCAGGCGATCATGCTCCTCCACCACCATCTCGTGCCGCGCTTGTTCCACCGTTTGCTCCAACAATCCTTCGGCATCCTTCAGATGCCCCATGTTATGAAGCATGGTTTGAAAAAACGAAGGGTTAACCGATTCAAACAATGGAATAATTTCGTGTCTTATTTTATTACGGATAAAGCGGGTATCGCTATTAGTTGAGTCATTGCGAAAGCCAATCTGTTTCCAGTCACAATAGGCTTCAATATCTTTTCGAGACCACTGCAATAGCGGGCGAATAAGATCACCGTTGCGATGGTTAATACCGGAAAGCCCTTTAACTCCAGTCCCGCGCATAAGATTTAAGAAGAATGTTTCGATGGAATCATCGCCATGATGACCAGTAAGCACACACGTCAGGTCATTCTCCTTCTGCAATTGTTCAAACCAATTATAGCGCAAATCACGGGCTGCCATTTCAATGGATATTCCCTTTTCATCAGCTATTTGCCCTGTATCGAATTGAGTAACATGCAGTTTAATACTATTCTTTTCACAAAAGGTGCGTACAAATACTTCATCCTTGTCCGATTCCTCGCCACGTAAATTAAAATTACAGTGGGCTGCTTCCAGGTACCATGGCATCTGATGTAACAGGTGAAGCAAGGCCATCGAATCCGCGCCTCCACTGAGTGCTATTAAAAGCCGATCATCCGGTTGCACGCCACATTCAGCCTCCAATACCCTACGAACAGTGTTAACTTTAAGCTGCTGCATTATTCTTCAATTTTAAATACCTTCATGATGGCTGAAGCTTTCAACAAACATTCATCGTATTCTTTTTGTGCATCCGATTGATTGGTAATGGCACCACCTACCATATAAGAGAGACAGCTTTTCTTCTGATTATAAAGAACACTGCGAATGACTACGTTAAAATCAAAATCACCATCTGGTGTGACATAACCCACGGCCCCACTGTATAAACCGCGCTTACTCTTCTCATATTTTTCTATTAATTGCATGGCACTTATTTTGGGTGCCCCCGTCATTGAACCCATGGGAAAGGTGGCTTTTATAGCATCCACCCAATGAAAATCGGAAGGCAATTGAGCTGAGATCGTCGAAATCATTTGATGAACCTGTCGAAAGGAGTAAATGCCACACAACTCTTCTGGTTGAACAGAGCCACGTGTCGCAATGCGTGACAAATCATTACGTACCAGGTCAGCAATCATGATATTTTCAGCTTGTTCCTTCTCCGAGTTGATTAAATACGCTTTATTGGCATTATCAATAATGGGATTTTTATCTCTGGGTGAAGTGCCTTTGATGGGTTGAGAAATGACTTTAGTACCGCACTTTTTCAAATAACGCTCAGGTGATGCACACATTAAAAATTTATCGTGCAACTTCATATAGGCAGAAAATGGTGTTGGTGAGATCTCTTTTAAGCGTTGATACACCAATTGTGGAGAAAGGTGCACATCTTGTGCAAAAAACTCCATGCAATAATTTAATTCATAAATATCACCTCGCTGAATGTGCCATAACACTTTTTCAATGGCCTCCAGATATTCTTTATGTGATACCTGATGGTTCAATTTCACATCAGGTATATCATATTCAGTCTCCTCCAGCTGATCAATATCCGCTAAATATTCACGTACAGATTCTTCGGAATCTACATCTTCCAGAAACCCAATCTCCCACTTACCTTCATAATTAACAATCAAATAACGCGGTACAAAAAAGTACAATTCAGGTAATTCAATTCGGTCGGGGTGCGAACTCTCCAAATCCTCCAACTGGTTTTTCACCTCATAAGAAAGATAACCCAATAACCAATCTTTCTGCTCATCATGAAAGGTTTGTAACTGCAAAAGCTCTCCAGCAAAATCAGAGTATTTTTCCAATCCTGCGATAAATTCGTACTTCTTAGCGGACGGCATAAAGTCGGGAACATGGAAATTATTCCCATCCAGCACCACGCCTACTCCACAATTATGAGAGGCAATACACAACTGTCGCTTCAGCCGTTCCCCATCTGTGGGATATATTTGAATAAACCTGCGCATACAGCAAAAGTAGTAATTATTTGAAGATAGATTTCGGAATAACACCCTAGTTTAAACATAAAAAAAAGGCACCCCAAGCGGAGTACCTTAAGCGATGAACAAATTCAAAATTATTTTTTTCCTAAATAATCAGCAATACCTTCCTGAGTAGGTGTTAACCCTTCGTCTCCTTTGTGCCAGTCAGCCGGGCATACTTCACCATTTTCCTCGAAGAATTGAAGAGCATCCACAATACGAATGGCTTCATCGATACTTCGTCCCAAAGGCATATCATTCACCACCTGGTGACGTACTGTTCCTTCTTTATCAATCAGGAATAATCCACGGTATGCCATAGGCGTTCCTTTGAAAACAATTTGACCCTCGTCAGTATAATCGTACTCACCCGCCAAAACGTCAAAGTTTTCAGAAATGGTCATACTGCTATCAGCTATTAAAGGATATTTCACCCCTTTAATACCACCTTCTTTTTTCTCTGTTTGCAACCACTTCCAGTGTGAGAATTCTGAATCAACAGAAACACCTACCACTTGAACATTGCGGCTTTCGAACTCAGAAATCTTATCTTGAAAGGCAATAATTTCCGTTGGGCACACAAAGGTAAAATCGGCAGGATAGAAGTAAAGAATCACATTTTTCTTACCCACATATTGGTCTAAAGAAAAGTTCTCTACCATTTCACCACCGTTGACTACTGCTTTGGCACTGAACGAAGGTGCTTTTTTTCCTACTAATACAGCCATAATTTTATTTTTTATACGTTAAACTTATTTCTTATTTATAGTGACAAAATAAACGATTTCATTTTAATTACGCAAATTAAGGTTTTAATTACCTAATTAACTCTTTGGTTCGATATTACGCTTACTAACTACACTTTAGACTGATTGAAACCTAAAAAGTCAATCAAAACCTTCATTTATTTCACAAACATTAAGGTTAAAGCTCCTTGTTCTCGCGTTTAAATGAAAAAAGGAAAGATTGAACAATCTTTCCTTTTTGATCATTTCACTTATCAAACAATCCTTTCTAATAGATGTTCAACGAAGTGATTATTTTTTTGCTACTAATTCCGAAATTTTAAGAATAACGGCGACTGCCTTTTCCATGCTTTGAACCGATACAAATTCAAAACGTCCATGAAAGTTATGACCTCCGGCGAAAATATTAGGCGTTGGTAGTCCCATAAAAGATAAACGGGCCCCATCGGTCCCCCCCCGAATAGGTTTAATGATTGGTGTAATGCCAACTTCCTTCATGGCTTGTTCGGCATAATCTACCACATACATCACCGGTTCAATTTTCTCACGCATGTTGTAGTATTGATCTTTAATCTCAAGGATAGCAGTGCCTTCACCATACTCCGCATTAACTTTACGAATTAAATGCTCCATCTCCACTTTCCGATCTTCGAACCGATCCCGTTTGAAATCACGAACAATATAAAGCATTTCACTTTTTTCCACATCGCCATTAAAGGACATCAAATGATAAAAACCTTCATAACCATCGGTGTGCTCGGGTGTTTCATGACGTGGCAACATGGAAACAATTTGGTTGGCAATGCGCATGGAGTTACGCATTTTACTCTTCGCATATCCCGGATGTACATTACGCCCCAAAACTGAAATTTTAGCTAATGCTGCGTTGAAGTTTTCAAACTCTAACTCCCCAAGCTCAGAACCATCCATCGTATAGGCAAATTCGGCTCCAAATTTTTCTATATTAAAATGATCAGCACCAGCGCCTATTTCCTCATCAGGGGTAAAACCAATACGAATTTTACCGTGTTTAATCTCCGGATGGGAGATCATGTATTCCATGGCAGTTACAATTTCAGCCACACCGGCCTTATCATCAGCTCCTAATAAAGTCGTTCCATCGGTGACAATCAAATCTTGTCCTTCATATTGTTTTACCTCTGGAAAATCCTTCGTCTTCAGTATGATATTCGCGGCTTCATTCAAAACAATATCATCACCGCCATAATTGGATACAATGCGAGGCTTCACATGTTTACCCGAAAAATCGGGGCTTGTATCCATATGCGCCACAAATCCGACTACCGGTACATCACCTTCCACATTAGAAGGCAATGTAGCCATCACATACCCATTTTCATCCAGGTCAACTTCCTCTAATCCGATTGTTTTTAACTCCTCAACCAATTGTTGAGCAAACACCATCTGACCGGGTGTAGACGGCGTTAAACCGGTTCCGGCATCAGCCTCTGTATCAATTTGAACGTATTTTAAAAACCTATCAACTAAGTTTTGCATATCTAATTGTTTATTGATTAACATCATCCGAATTGTATTTGAATCCTAAACGTTTACCTGTTCGCATCTTGGAATTCAGAATCTCTTCACTCATCTCTACCATGGAGATGATTTTAATATCATCGTAAGGTGGCACCAGCAAATCAAATTCCAGGGAATACAAAATTGCTACTTCCACAATGCGCTTCCAATTTTCAGGAGAGATCATTGACGTTCCAAAATGATTTAATCCCATTCCTTTCTGACGTTTTCCTTCCACAAAAAAGTGACCTTCTTTATTGATAAAAACCCGGGCAATTAAATACCCCAAATCATTTTGCCGATTATAACGGAATGAATCATGCAAAAAATTATAAATATTTATCACCCCACAATAGGAATTATAAACCTCACTTTTTACATATTCATTTTTCCATACTTCATGGTCCCGATCAAATTCAAATGCATTGGTATGCATTTGAAAAACCAGAACATCTCCCGCTACTTTCAGTTGAGTCACATACTCCCCCCTATCTTCATATTCAAGACTCACACGGTTGTCAGTCACTTTCAATCCGGCATGATACTCTTCCGGAATAGCGGTCAACACGCCTCTTAGCTGATTAAAACAAGCTTTTGTATTTTCATATACATCCTGTTTCACCACTGCTTTGGTTTGCAGCAACGAAAGGATTCCATCTTTTACGGGATTCTTATCCATAAGAATAAATTTTACGCTAAAATTCACCTCTCCCCCACCACCACCATCATTCTTCTCAAAGAAATGCTGAATATGGGATAAATGTAAGATTTTCGAAATAAAAAAAGGGAAACCACTGTCATAGTTTCCCTTTTCACTATATGAAAATTTCAAATCTTAGTAGGAACGAGCAAACAAAACACGTTTATTAGACGGCTTCCCTGTTACCATACATACGCCTTCTTCTTCCGGTTGATCGAGAGGAATACAACGAATGGTAGCTTTAGTTTCGTTCTTAATCAGCTCTTCAGTTTCGTCCGTACCATCCCAATGAGCCATTATAAAACCACCTTTATCATCCAACACTTTTTTGAACTCATCGTAACTATCTACCGAATGAGTACTTTCCGTTCTGAAATCAAGTGCTTTCTGATATATATTCTTCTGGATAGTATCCAACAGCTCAACAATGTAATTGTCGATCCCATCGATAGCCACTACTTCTTTGGTTAAGGTATCACGACGGGCCACTTCCACCGTTCCGTTCTCCAAATCACGCGGACCAATGGCCAAACGAATCGGTACGCCTTTTAATTCGTATTCCGCAAACTTCCAGCCTGGTTTTTTGTTTGTATTGTCATCAAACTTCACCTCATATCCACGGGCACGCAACTTCGCTTTGATGTCAGTAGCCACTTCTGAGATACGCTCCAACTCTTCATCTTTTCGATAAATAGGCACAATAGCTACCTGTATGGGGGCCAGTTGCGGAGGTAAGACTAAACCATGATCATCGGAGTGTGCCATAATTAAAGCACCCATCAAACGGGTTGAAACACCCCATGACGATGCCCAAACATAATCCTCTTTACCTTCATTATTGGTAAACTTCACATCAAATGCTTTGGCAAAATTCTGTCCCAGAAAATGAGAAGTACCTGATTGCAATGCCTTTCCATCCTGCATCAATGCTTCAATGGTATAGGTTTCCAAGGCTCCGGCAAAACGCTCACTGGCAGTTTTTAATCCTTGAATAACCGGCATCCCCATGTATTTCTCAGCAAACTCGGCATAGATGTTGATCATGGTTTCTGTTTCTTCTATTGCCTCCGCTTTAGTAGCATGAGCTGTATGTCCCTCTTGCCACAAAAACTCTGCGGTACGCAAAAACAGCCGTGTACGCATTTCCCAACGTACGACATTCGCCCATTGATTACACTTAATGGGGAGATCGCGATAGGATTGAATCCAATTCTTATAGGTGTTCCAAATAATGGTTTCAGAAGTGGGACGAACGATTAATTCTTCTTCTAATTTGGCATCCGGATCAACCACTACGCCGTTACCATCCGGATCATTCATCAAGCGGTAATGGGTGACTACTGCACATTCCTTAGCAAATCCCTCTACGTGTGCCGCTTCTTTACTAAAAAACGACTTGGGGATAAATAACGGAAAATAGGCATTCTCGTGACCGGTATCTTTAAACATCTGATCCAGCACACGCTGCATCCTTTCCCAAATAGCATAACCATAAGGTTTGATTACCATACATCCTCTCACCGCTGAATTCTCAGCCAAATCTGCCTTTAGCACCAGATCGTTATACCATTGCGAGTAATTCTCACCCCTGGGCGTTAAAACTTTTGCCATATATCAAATTCTATTTATTTTGCATGCTTGAAAAGAAGGCACAAAAATAACATTTTTTAGACCAAAGAGAGGGATAGCAATAGCTGTTTTTTAATGTTTTGATTAAAAAAGAGTAACATTGCAGAGCAAATCCCAACCTGTATCTTAACATTTTTTTGTTATTTTCCATTTTATTTTCATTTCGTGGTATAGTATTTGCACATATTAGATTGTTATAAATCAGATCAAATTGGAGGAACGATCATGAAACTTAAATTAGTATTTTCTGCAGTTATAGTAGCTATTTTGAGTGCCTGTAGCACCACTCAAAACACAGCTTACTATCAGGATGATATCTATTATAATCCGAATGACAAACCCATGACAGTATCGGAGAAATATACACCGGTACCAATGGAGAAAACGCAGCAAAAACAAGAAAACAGAACGTATTCTCAGCTGCAACAAGAGTATCAAAGATCTGATGCGGCGAAAGAAGACAATCGTGATTTCTCGCAAATACAAGAAGACTATCTGGCCCTATTGAGCCAGGATTCCATTACAGAAATGGATACATTAGTCTATTTCAATGATGAAACCGGCTATTGGGTAGACGGTTTTGATGGTTCCCAAATGGATCGAGACTATGCGGAGCGCATGATCAAATTTCATGGTCCTATCAATGGCATTCCTTACTGGTCACCAGTATATAACGATGTCGTTTATTTTAACAACTATGACTGGAATGTTTATGTAGATGGGAATTATGCCTACGCCTATCCTACCTGGACAAACCCATATTACAATTCGTACCGATATAATCATGGCTTTCACAATCCCTGGCGATGGGGCTTCTCCATGTCTTGGGGATGGGGTTATCCATATTACGGCCATGGCTGGTGTGATCCATGGTATGGTTACGGCTCTTACTACGGCTGTGGTGGTGGTTATCATCACGGTTATAACCATGGCTGGAATGACGGCTATTGGTATGGAAGTGGTGGACATTACCCTGGTGGCGGAGGCGCTTACTACGGTACTGCCAGCAAACCAAGGTACTCTAACGCATCATCAGTGAGGCCAACAGAAAACCTGGGAAACACAGGCCCACGAACTACCCGAATGACCTCCTCAAACACAAATGCACGTCAAAGTGCGACACGCACAAGTGTTACAAATGATAACAAAGTGATTATACAAGGCAACACCAGAAACTATACCCGGGTTTCGCGCAGCCAGTATGAGCAATCTGCCGAAAGTGGAAATAATACCAGAATTGCTACAACCAAATCCAACGCAAGTCAAACACCAAATAAATCACAAGTTCGTACAACCCGAAGAAGCTACACTCCTTCCTACTCACGAACTACCAATAACTCACGATCATCCTATAACCGTAATTCAACATACACCCGGTCATCAAATACAACAACCAGACCAAGCAGTTCTGCCAGAAGAACACAATCCAGCAGTGTTACTAACACTAAAAGTAGAAATGCCAACTCGTACAATACAGGATCCTCATCAAGAAGATCTTCATCGAGTTCATCAAGATCGTCAAACAGCTATTCACCCAGCCGTTCATCGAGCTCATCCAGCTCATCCAGCTCATCGAGCTATTCTCCAAGCCGATCATCCAGTTCAGGAAGCAGCTCTAGTGGAAGCTCAAGCCGCAGTTCAAGTGGAAGCTCAAGCAGATCTTCAGGTGGAGGATCGACCAGAAGTTCAAGACGATAAAAGAAATTTGTAGTAACTAAAAATCAAAAACTATGAAAAGAGCTTATTATATAGCGCTACTGGTATTGTTTTGCCACATAAGCAATGGATACAGCCAAAATATAGATGACGCACTCCGGTTTAACCAATATGAAATTACAGGAACAGCCCGCTCAATTTCAATGGCCAATGCCTTTGGTTCGCTAGGGGGAGATTTATCTGCTATTAGTATCAACCCGGCAGCCATTGCCGTTTATAGATCATCCGAATTTTCTTTTACACCTGGAATTAATTACAATAAATCTAACGCAAACTTTCAAAACCTTAACCGGTCAGATGACAAATACAGTTTCTCACTCAATCAAATTGGAGGGGTATCCACATACAAACCCTTACGCGAAAACGAAAAAGGACTCATAAGTACGCATTTCGGGTTCAATTATACCCGGACGGCAAATTTCAACAGAAACACTGGTATTTCACTACGGAATAATGTGAAAGACGTTTATGACGGTGGTCTCATAAAAGAAGCCAATACCCTTTTAACGAATATCTATTTAGAGGCCAATGGTACTTTGCCGCAAAACTTAAGCGGGCGGGCAAAATGGGCTTATGAAACCTATTTAATTGATGCGCTGGAGGAAGGCAGTGATCAATACCTGACAGCGTATGAGGGGATAGATGAAAATTCAGGTGAGATATTCCCGAGAAATATTCATGGTGTTAATCAACAAAAGAACATAGAAACCAGTGGTTATGCTGGCGAATATGCACTGACTTATGGGGCAAATATCAGTAACCGTTTTCTACTGGGTGGCTCCCTTAACTTTCAAGCACTGCATTACAATGAGCGAAGTGCCTTTCGCGAAATCAATCACAATGGTTTAGATCCTGCTTATGTAACTGATTTGGACTATTATGACAGTTATCTTGACCTCAGTCAAGATGGTTTTGGGCTAAATGCTAAATTAGGTGCCATCTTCAATTTTCACCCCATACGATTTGGTGTTTCCTTTCACACACCGACTTTTTATAACATGAAAGAATCCTACTATGAAGGCATCGACGCATACTATCAGGATCGAGAAGTATTTAAAGACAGATCCGCTACAAACAACTTTAAATACAACTATCGCACCCCGTACCGAGCAGAGGCGGGCGTAGCTTTTATTATTGGTAAAATGGGTTTAATATCCGTAGATTATGAATTAACCGATCATACATCGTCAAAATTCAAATCCAAAGGCGGCTATGATACACACTTTGACAAACTAAACAAGCAAATATCAGAACAATTTAAAGTCACTCATAATTTCAGGGCTGGTATTGAAGTAAAACCCATTTCCTATTTGGCCATAAGAGGTGGATTTGCTTACTATGATTCACCCATTAAAGAGGAGTATGTAAACAACAAGCCAAGCCATATGATCTATTCAGGCGGAGTTGGTTATCGCGCTAAAAACTTCTTCCTGGACATGGCCTATTCATACAAAGATCAGAGTCGCGATTTCTTTGTAGAGGAGCCAGGATTGTCATTTATTGATCCTGTTACGTTGGATAATTCAACCAGCCAATTTGCCATGACTTTTGGCTGGAAATTTTAGAACTGATTCCCACAATCATAAATGAAAGCGCTTCCCGTACTATTGGGAGGCGTTTTCTATTTCCCGGCACCCTCATTGCTTCCATTGGTAAGCAGCCGCCTGGAATAATACCGTTTACTAATCAAAATGCGCCTTTAGTGCGTTTCACTTCTAAACGCTCTTTGATTATGTATCGGCATTATACCAGCGCAATTTGATTTTTAATTGGTATAACAGCCTGCAATGATGATCACTTTCACTGCAAAGACAGCCTCATTCGCTGCAATGGCTGGTTATCCTGCTGCAATGACACCCTCATTATGCTGCAAAGAGTACCCATGTGGCTGCAAAGACCGGTCATATCGCTGCAAAGACTGGTCATGTGGCTGCAAAAAGAGGGGCATTGTGTTGCAAATGGGGGTCTACTCCCTGCAAAGACGGGTCAATAATTTGCAATGGTGGTATTTGCAGTGGCTGGGTTGATATCGTGTAGTTCCATTGGCAATGGCATCAAATTAGTAATTGAAAAAAAATAAAAAACAGGCTGAAAGCCTGAGATATCGAAGCTTGGGGCATCGCCCCAAGCATATAGTAATGCAAAATTTTTCAGACTGAAGGTCTGAGACAAACAACAAATAAATCGTATTGTCTCACCCATTCAGGGTGATGACCCCACCACTTAAATTATACTTGGGGCGTTGCCCCAAGCTTTGTTGTTAAAGGCCTTCAGCCTTACCGAAATTAATATCCATTCTCAACGAAACTCTTTTCTACAATTAAAAGTTATTTCTATCCGCTCACTTAACTTACTGCCATTGCGGTCAAAAAAAAGGCCTAACTATAATTTACAGTCAGACCTTTTTTGAATGTATATTTTTATATCTATATAATCATACCAGCTGCAACAGTTTCATTGGTAGCTTCATCAATTAAGATAATACTGCCGGTAAACCGGTTACGTATGTAAGAATCAAAAAACAATGGCTTCGTGGTACGCAAGGATAGACGTGCAATATCATTCATACCCACATTTTTATCTTCTTCATTTTTTTCCAGGGTATCGATATTCATTTTATAGTGAATATCTTTTACCATACAACGAGCATCAGCTGAGGTATGACGCACCACATATTTTCCACGTGGCACCACATTACATTCATTAAACCAACAGACCATCACCTCAATATCCTGACTGGATTGGGGCGTTGTACCATTATTAGACTTAATTAACATATCCCCCCGACTAATGTCAATGTCATCCTCCAACTGAATGGATAATGATTGGGGGGCAAAACCAACTTCCAAGGACTCATTCATCATATCAATGGTTTTCACTTTGGATGTAAAACCACTGGGCAAAACAATAATCGGATCACCTACTTTTACAGCGCCACTGGCCACACGCCCGCCATATCCACGATAATCAGGATATTCCTTTGACTGAGGACGAATCACATATTGCACTGGAAAACGAAAATCGTCGTGATTAATATCACTGCTGATATGAATGTTCTCCAACAAATACATCAACGTTGGGCCGTCGTACCAATCCATTTTAGTAGAGCGATCTACCACATTATCCCCCTTCAAGGCACTAATGGGAACAAAGCGAATATCTTTCACTGAAAGTTTTGAAGAAATAGCATCAATATCTGCTTTAATTTTTTCAAACACTTCATGTTTGTATTCTACCAAATCCATTTTATTGATACAGAAAATCACATGTGGAATCTGTAACAATGAGGCAATATAAGCATGGCGCAGGGTTTGCTCCAATACACCATGACGGGCATCTACCAAAATCAATGCGACATTGGCCGTACTCGCCCCCGTTACCATATTTCGGGTATACTGAATGTGACCCGGGGTATCGGCAATGATAAATTTACGTTTTGGCGTTGCAAAATAACGATAGGCCACATCGATGGTAATCCCTTGCTCACGCTCGGAACGCAAGCCATCGGTTAATAAGGCCAGATTGGTTTCTTCCAATCCTGAGCGCTCACTCACCCGTTCGATGGCTTCCATCTGATCTTCAAAGATGGCTTTACTATCGTATAATAACCGACCTATCAATGTACTTTTACCATCATCCACACTACCTGCAGTGGTGAAGCGCAAAAGCTCCATATCGAGATATCCTGATTCTTTTCCGGACATACTATTGTAGTTTTTCAGATTTACATTTTAGAAATAACCTTCACGCTTACGATCTTCCATTGCTGACTCAGATCGTTTATCATCAGCTCGCCCTCCCCGTTCTGTTGTGCGGGTAGCAGCTACTTCGTGAATAATATCTTCAATCGAATCGGCTTTTGAAAGCGTCAGGCCAGTACAGGTTACATCCCCGATAGTACGGCATCTTACATCCAATTCTTCTAATTTTTCAGTTGGTTTGAGTTCCATATACGGCTCTTTGGCCAACCACACACCATCCCGGTTGAACACTTCACGTTTATGCGTAAAGTATAAACTTGGCAATTCTATCTCTTCCATGTAAATGTATTGCCATACATCCATTTCAGTCCAGTTACTGATTGGAAAAACCCGGAAGTGCTCACCCATATTCTTACGACCATTGAACAGGTTCCACAACTCAGGCCGTTGATTCTTAGGATCCCATTGTCCGAATTCGTCACGATGGGAGAAGAAACGCTCTTTAGCCCGTGCTTTTTCTTCATCACGACGCCCGCCGCCCATGGCTGCATCAAATTTATTCGACTCAATGGCATCCAACAAAGTCGTTGTCTGTAGTTTATTTCGACTGGCATTGATTCCCTTCTCTTCAGCAACCCTTCCCTGATCAATCGATTCCTGTACAGAAGCAACGATACACTTGGTACCTGTCTGTTCCATTAATTGATCCCGATATTCTATAGTCTCCGAAAAGTTGTGGCCGGTATCAATGTGCATCAACGGAAAAGGAACTTTTCCTGGCCAAAAGGCTTTACGCGCCAAATGGAACATTACAATTGAATCCTTACCGCCCGAGAATAACATCACTGGATTCTCAAACTGCGCAGCAACCTCTCTGAGGATAAAAATCGATTCTGCTTCTAATTCTTTAAGGTGGTTTATCCGGTATTTATCCATGATAAGCTTTATTTTTCCTTCTATAAAACTAATGCATCCTAAAACTAATGCATTAGTTATTTAAACGAGGCCAAATTTAATGATTAATACAAGACTATGAAAATTTTGAAGGTGGCGGTTTTCAGGAAATTAACCCCATAAAAAAAGGGTGCTTTCACACCCTTTTAATTTTTAATATTTTGTATCCAGATCATCCTGATCAAAACTCTTGTTATACTGGGTCATGGCGCGTAAACTCATGCCGACATTGGAGAACCCTCCATCATGGAAAAGATTCTGCATGGTTACTTTACGTGTCAGATCCGAGAACATCGTAATACAATAATCAGCACAATCAGCAGCATCGGCATTACCGAGTGGCGACATACGATCCGAGAAATCAATCAAGCCATCAATTCCTTTTACACCACTACCCGCAGTCGTTACCGTAGGAGATTGTGAAACAGTATTGACACGTACTTTGCGCTCGCGCCCATAAATGTAACCAAAACTACGAGCAATTGATTCTAACAAAGCCTTGGCATCAGCCATATCATTATAACCGTATAATGTACGCTGAGCGGCAATATAACTCAAGCCTAAAACAGAACCCCATTCACTTACCGCATCCTTTTTAAAAGCTACCTGAAGCATTTTGTGAAAAGAGATCGCTGAAATGTCCAACGTCTTATTCAGGTAATTGTAATCTAAATCGTGGTATACCTTTTTTTTACGAACATTTAACGACATACCAATGGAATGCAACACAAAATCCACTTTACCGCCTAAAATCTCCATTGATTTTTCGAAAACATTCTCCAGGTCTGCTACATTAGTAGCATCAGCAGGAATAATTTCGGCTTCGCATTTTTTACCTAATTCCACCACCTCACCCATACGACAGGCCACAGGTGTATTTGAAAGCGTAAAACGCGCTCCCTCTTCATAGGCTCTTTCTGCTACTTTCCAGGCAATTGACATATCATTCAAAGCACCGAAAATAATTCCCCTTTTTCCTTTTAAAAGATCAAATCCCATATCCATTTATTTTTGAGCGCACAAATATAAAGCATATATGTTGTACAACACAATTTTCAATTTACTTTATTCTTAACAAATTCAATTGTAAAAAACAACCAGAACCGGAAATTGTTCTTACGAAGTGTAATTAAAATATTAGTTACTTAACAAAGTCCGCGCATTGACCAAAGCTGCTTCAGACATTTCAGATCCACTTAACATCTTTGCCACTTCAACAATCCGTTCTTCGTGATTAAGTTTTTTTATCTGCGAAATCGTTTGATGGTCATTATCTGTTTTAAATACTTTATAATGATGGCCCCCTTTAACCGTAATTTGGGGTAAATGAGTAATACTGATCACCTGAATGCGTCGTCCCATATTCACCATGATACGTCCCATTTTGTCAGCCACTTCACCGGACACTCCGGTATCTATTTCATCAAAAATGATGGTTGGTAATCCTTTTGCAGAGGACAATAATGATTTGATGGATAACATGACCCGAGACATTTCTCCTCCTGAAGCTACTTTATGAATGAGCGATGGTGTTCCGTTTTTATTAGCCGCAAAAAGAAATTCCACCCGATCACAACCATTGGCACTATAGGTTTCCTGCTTTTTATGCTCAATCACAAAATTGGCATGTGGCATGCCCAATTCTTTTAATGGATTCTCTATTTCTGTTTTCACTTTATAAAACACCTCCTGACGAGATTTTGTCAACCGTCTGGCGATTTTACTCAAATCACTTTCGGCCCGCTGCATTTTTAATTTCAACTTATCCAACTGCTCATCAAACAAGTTGATCTTTTCAATTTTAGCAGCCAATTCATCACGAAGAGCAATTAACGCCTCCACCGATTCCAGGCGGTGTTTTTGCTGTAAATTATAAATCAGATCCAATCGTTGCTGCACCTTTTGAATGGCCTGCGGATCGAATTCCACGCTTTCAGCTCTAACCGATACATCATCATTCAGATCCTTTAAATCAATATAAGCCGATTCCAATCGTTGCGCCAACTGCTCCCCATCTTCTAAATAACTACTAATCTTTTGAATTTTATGAAGGGCTTCCCCCAGTGCATCAATCAATGGAGCAGGTTCACCTTCCATGATACTAATCACATCAGACAATCCGGTTTTAATATCTTCAGCATGCGATAACCGCTCCAGATTCAGCTCCAACTCCACCAATTCACCAGCTTTTAATTGGGCTGATTCTAATTGGTCATATTGAAATTGCATATAGTCCAAATCAGCTTTCTGTTTGTCATTTTGCTCAATCAATGCATTGATTTGGGACTTTAAGGTTTTATATACATGAAAGGTTGATTTATATTCCTCGCGAATAGAGCCATTATCAGCAACCACATCTACTACGGAGAGATGAAAACTATCCTCACTCAATAATAAATTCTGATGTTGTGAATGCACATCGATCAAGCGATCACTCATACTTTTCAGAAAACCAAGATTGACCGGTGTATCATTTACAAAAGCGCGTGATTTACCTGAAGGCAATAGTTCCCGGCGAATAATAGTAGTCGTTTCATAATCCACATCATTGGCGTTAAACAGATCAACCAATCCGTAATCTGCAATATAAAATTCACCTTCCACAACGCATTTTGTAGTTTTATCCAATAATGCATTGATATCACTCCTTTGTCCTAAAATAAGTGACAAAGCCCCCAACAACACTGATTTTCCGGCACCGGTTTCACCGGTAATAACGGATAATCCTTTCTCAAACTTTATCTCCACCTTATCAATTAAGGCATAATTCGAAATGATAAGCGATTTTAGCATACAAAAACTCCTATTTACCTTTAACTAACGCTTCATATTTTTTTTGGTTCGCCGGATCAATTTCCTGAAGGACTTCCACCGCTCTGCCTTTTTCCATTGAGAAGGACTCTTCAAAAATTTTCACCAATTCATCAGCCTTGGCAGTAAAAAATGCCTGCATGTAAAACGATCCGGGCTTTTGACGATAAACCTTACGTAAATCCTCTATGGCAGCTAATATCTCACCTCTTCCCTCCTCTGGTTTTTCATGCATCCGATCCAATCCCTTCCGGTGGTATGTGTACATACACTGTCTGAGGGGCCGGTGATACTGATTCAATACATTTTCCACCAACCAATAACGATTTCGTTGACTTTCGAATGCTTTCCAGCCAGCATAGGAGGAACTTTGCGCACGATTGACAATCTGCTCAGCCTGCTGAAAATGATTGGTACCACCATTTTGCTTAAACGAATCGTAATCCATCCCTAAAACAACATATGCGTAATAAGCCAATACAGCCACTAAATTGGAATCAAAGTTATTGGGATTATAAATAATTGGTTCATTTTCCACATAATTGAACCTAAAATCCTGATCCATGTGATTAAACAGGACAGTATAATAGGAGGTATTATAAACCGGACGGCGAGCCTGTATTTGAATACTCGCTTTAAATTCATCCACAGAAATAACCTCAGCCACATTAATCATGATATTGCAATCGATGCGTTCCTCTGGCTTAAAAACATCATCCGTCCATTTTTGATTATTCATAAATTCCATGATGGACTTCTGCAATGTTTCAAATACCTTTTTATTGGAGCTTTGAACACTTGGTGCCACCACCTGTACCGCACATTGAAACTCTTGTGCTGATAGTTGCAAGCAGACAAATACCACCAATAAAATAACGATTGCTCTCATATTTAGATCTTCATTTTTCTGTAACTAAGGAATCCACTTAGGATTTTTTGACTTTTTTAAAACAAGCTACCATGTTATCAACAATATCACCGGCAACTTCTTTCTTAGTTTTTAACGGAAAAGTAGTCTGATTATTTTGTCGGTCAATAATGGTTATCTTATTTGTATCCACATTGAAACCAGCTCCTTCATCTTTCAGGGAATTGAGGACAATAAAATCCAGATTTTTCTTTTCCAACTTACCTTGTGCATTCTGAATCGCATCGGCTGTTTCCAGAGCAAAACCAACAAATACTTGTTCCGGTTTTTTCCGCTTTCCAAGATCTGCTGCAATATCAACCGTCGCTTTTAAATTCAGCGAAAATTCATCCGATGTACGTTTAAGCTTCTCGTCAGCCTTAAATTCCGGGGTATAATCAGCTACGGCTGCAGCCAGAACAGTGCCTGTTACCGTATCAAATTCCTCCAAACAGGCCTGGTGCATTTCAGCAGCACTAACCACATCTATTTTTCGAATATTGACATGATTAACTTGTTGATTGCCCGGCCCGGCCACTAATACTACTTCTGCACCTCTATTGGCCAATTCTTCCGCAATGGCAAATCCCATCTTACCCGATGAATAATTCCCGATAAAGCGTACCGGATCAATTTTTTCATGAGTAGGTCCAGCCGTTACTAAAATGCGTTGATTACTCAGGTCCTTTTTTTTTTTCGACGCTTCTTCGAAAAATTGCTTCAGCTGTTCAACAATCACTTCCGGCTCCGCCATACGTCCTTTTCCAATCAAACCACTGGCTAATTCGCCTGAGGCCGGTTCAATGAAATGATTCCCATAGGACTTGAGCACCTCCATATTGCGAGATGTTGAAGGATGATTATACATATCTAAATCCATGGCCGGCGCCACAAACACAGGACATCTGGCAGATAAATAAGTAGTGATTAACAGATTATCCGCAATGCCATTAGCCATTTTACCCATGGTATTGGCTGTTGCAGGTGCGACAATCATCCCATCGGCCCACAATCCCATGTCGACATGACTGTTCCAATCCCCATTTTCAGGATTAAAAAAATCGACTAAAATAGATCGTTTCGACAAAGTGGCCATTGTTAATGGTGTAATAAACTCCTTTGCCAATCTTGTCATTAACACTTGCACTTCGGCGCCTTCTTTAACCAATAACCGAACCAGGTGAGCTGCTTTATAAGCAGCAATACTACCTGTGATACCTAATATGAAACGTTTACCTTTAAGCATAGCTACAAATAAAAAAAAAGATAAAAGAAAAATGCAATCTCTTTTATCTTTTATATCATACTGGTTAATTTTTCTAATTTATACGGTGCACTCAAGGGCACACTCCATATAGGAGTAGATTTACTATTTCTCTAAGCTAGCCTCATTTTCAGGATTTCTTGAATAAATCTTACCATCCACAAATTCTTGCGTAGCAATACACACCGCTTTGGGTAAGCGTTCATAAAAACGAGAGATCTCAATTTGCTCTCGATTTTCAAATACTTCTTCCAGATTATCAGTATATGAAGCAAACTCCTGCAATTTCTTGTTCAACTCCTCTTTAATCTCCGCACTAATCTGGTTGGCTCTCTTAGATACGATAACCACAGATTCATAAAGATTTCCGGTACTCTCCGATATTACATTTTTATCCCAAGTTACGGTCGATACCGGTGCATTTGTTTTTTTGTAGTCGATTGACATATGATTCACAGTTTATATTGCAACAACCTCATTATTATCATTTATTAACATCGATTCTGAATCCTTCAGAATTTTGTCAGCTTTTTTTCGAAACTTACTTTCAGGAAACTCATTGATGAAGTTATAATACTCATCAACAGCTTTACGAGCCCGTTCTATCTTTTTCTCAACAACACTCTTCTCGGCTTGAATATATTTTGATTCCAAGATCAGAAAAGAGAGCTCTTCACGGTATTTTGTATCCGGAAAATCCTTAAGACTATTTTCAGCAGCGATAACTGCTGATTGGTAATTATTACCCATGTAGTCACCCAAATCATAATACAACCGGGCACTTAAATATGATTTAAACACCAATTTATCCCGCAATTCATCCATCAAACGTGTAGCTTCTTCAACACGAGCACTATTCGGATACATATTGATAAACAATTGGAATTCCTGGATAGCATCTTCTGTGTTTGTTTGATCTAAACGCGGCTTTGGCGAACGTTTATAATAACAATAAGCGCTTAAATACTGACACTCTTCAGCATGTTCACCAACCGAATAATTACGCCCATATTCCTGATAGTAATGACCTGCAATCTGATAATCTCCCAGTCCATATAAGGAATTAGCTAACGCATAATTAATTATTTCTGCTTTATCCGTTCCCCGATAGATATTAATCAACTCACTAAAAAGGGTGGATGCACGGGTATAATCCTCTTCCTGATAATACTCCATGGCTTTGGTATACCAAAGTTCATAATCCTGACTCTTGATAAGTCTCTGATATTGACTACATCCGCCGAGAAAAAGGCCTCCAATCAGTACTGATACAATTACACCGTATTTTAATCTCATATAATTCGCTTACGTGATGATTATTACTAACTGTCACCTGATGTATGGACACAACAGGCCTTTATAAAACATTTTGCAAAGATATATTTTAGTTTATAACCTCACAACAGTTGAATTTGTTAAAATTAGGTTAAAATTACAGATTACGCAAGAAGTATTCTATACACAACACCACATTTCACCAGTCCAGATACTCCTGTCCACCCAATCGTTAATAGAGCCAACCACAAATTTTAAGAGCATTCTTTCATAAAAATGGCTAAAAACATTACATTTGCCTCCTAAATTTTTTAAAGCTCAGTAAAGTGGACATTTTCGAAAAGATACAAAAGAGCATGGGACCTTTGGGACAACACAGCAAGGAAGCCCATGGTTATTTTACATTTCCAAAACTAGAAGGTGAGATCAGTCCGAAGATGAAATTCCGAGGAAAAGAGGTACTCACCTGGAGTTTAAATAACTATCTAGGTCTGGCTAATCATCCTGATGTAAGAAAAGCCGATGCCGATGCAGCTGCTATTTACGGAATGGCTTACCCAATGGGTGCCCGAATGATGTCCGGACACACCAGCAAACACGAAGAGTTAGAATCTCAATTAGCTGATTTCGTAGAAAAAGAAGACGCTTACCTGCTTAACTTTGGTTATCAGGGAATGGTTTCAATTATTGATACATTGGTAAACCGAAATGATGTCATCGTTTATGATTCGGAATCGCACGCCTGTATCATGGATGGGGTTTTTCTACACAAAGCCAAAGGCGGTAAAAGTTTTGTGTTCGCACACAACGACATGGCTAAGTGCGAAAAGATGCTTGGATTTGCAACAAAGCGTGCAAAAGAAACAGGTGGTGGTATTCTATTAATTACTGAAGGTGTGTTTGGCATGGCCGGCGATCTGGGTAACTTAAAAGATATTGTAAAGCTTAAAGAAAAGTTCAACTTCCGTATATTGGTAGATGATGCACACGGATTTGGCACCATGGGTAAAACCGGAGCCGGTGTAGCAGAGCACTTTGATGTAACGAAAGAAATTGATGTACATTTTAGCACATTTGCCAAATCAATGGCCGGAATCGGTGCATTTGTTGCTGCTTCTGAGGAAGTAATAAACTACTTAAGATATAACTTACGTTCTCAAATTTTTGCCAAATCATTACCAATGCCAATGGTAATAGGTGCATTGAAACGTTTAGAGTTATTGCGCACTCAACCTGAACACAAAGCAAACTTGTGGAATGTTGTGAATGCACTACAGTCAGGGTTGCGATCAGCAGGCTTTAATCTTGGCAAAACAGAATCACCGGTAACGCCAGTATTCCTGGAAGGTGATATTCCGGAAGCCACTGAATTAACAATGGATTTGCGTGAAAACTACAATATTTTCTGCTCTATTGTTGTTTACCCTGTGATTCCTAAGGACCAGATCATGTTGCGTATTATCCCGACAGCCGTACACACCTTGGAAGATGTGGAATACACCATCAAAGCTTTTAGTGAAATACAAGAAAAGCTTGATGCAGGTAAATACAAAAGTGATAAAATTGCAAGCCTATTATAATCAAATATTATACTATAAAAAAGGGAGCTTTAGCTCCCTTTTTTTCTCTTTTTTCCTTAATCTTAGAATGAAGATATATTATTTTGCAAGTCTCCCCAGCAAACACTTTTGCACGCCAAGGTTAAATTGAAGTAACTATCCCCTCACCGTTCATAATTACAAAAATCAAGTAGCTATCAGACGGTATCAGAATTATTATGAATCACTAGAGTTTGCTCAACAAACAAAAGTTGATTCGATCTGTAGATTTAATCTAAAAAAAAGATTTAACAACGAACTGTTCACCATCATCCCACTTTTAAATCACTGATTGACTTCAAAGATTCCCCCTATCAAATATCCTTTATATTATGTGATAATAAAATGATCCAATCATTATAATCCATCACTATCCACTTTAGGTTTCGAACCTCAACCGCATAATTGATATCTTCAAAAAACTTGTCACTCATATTAAGATAATCCTGTAGAAAAGCCTGAAGATTTTTCACATCTTTTCCGGATAATCGATACAAATTATCTGCTTCATCAGCAACATAATAATCAGCTACGACAATCTCCTCATAACCCAATTTATAACTTCGACGCCGGTCAAAGAGTTTTATATGACCAGTTTCAATAACTCGTAAAAAAGCTGGTTGAGATTTTATTTTTCCAAAGTAATGATATGGAGCTAAAGTAGAAGTATACACCACCCATTGACATTTGAACATAAAAGCATAGCCATTTATCGACTCCGGAAAATATTCCTTAAACCGCCTCTTTCCTTTGGCACGGAATTTTATAGCGGCATGAAGCGACACTTGCTCAAATGAATTAAACCGAAATGCATCGGAACCACAGAAAGCCCTTATTTTCAAATCACCTTCAATACGGTTACCTTCAACATCAATAACAAAACCAGGTACCGTTTTTCCATGGACGAGTCCAAAAACTACCATGAAAATTCCCACAATAAAGCTTCTTTTCAAATTCACCTGATGTTCAATTCTGTTAATAACAATTACAAAGAAATAAAATATTGCACAATATCCACCCCTACCCAATTTCAAATTACAACAAAACAATAACATAGGATTAACGTCAAATATTGCACACCAGCCTGGCTCACATAAACATATAATCCTTCCAATTATCTTGAGAGTCTAGCTTGAAAAATATTTCTCCCTGACACTTCTGATTGCCCACTAAAATGCACCTTATTGTCAATTTCTTCAAAAAGCATTTCTAAATGATCATCCCAATGCATCTCTGCATTAAAGTTGATTTGCAAGGATTTGATTTTCGCCCCTTCATGTTCCACCTTATCAAAACAATCAGTAATCCAATCAATGTACTTCGTATTATTCACATGACCATTTTGATCAATACATGAATAATCGGCTCTAAACACTTTCGACTCTGGGTGGTTTTGACTTAACGCAGGAAGTTTGTTAGGAAAATCCTCCAAAACCTTACGTCCTCCATTATCCGGCAAATGTTTCATTACCTCATTAGCCCGTACAGGCCGTCGTGTTTTGGTATCCAGAACGAGCCACGCTGTTGTGGCTGCTGCAACCTGCTCTCCTTTTTCATCTGTTATCTTAAAATCACGCATCCCAAACAACTGTTTAAATCCGCGCGGCCAAGTTTCAACCAGTATTTTCTCATTCCATTTTGGATATCGATCCACATGAATGATCGCTCTGGATAAAACCCAAAAATGATTTTCATTACTCAATTGAGAGAACCCCATTCCTAAGGCTTCGGCGTGTTTATAAGCTGCCTCCTGCATGAAGCTAAAAAGTGCACTTAAGCGCAATTGCTGCTTAAAATCAACATGAAATGATTTAATAATTTCCTTTTCATGATAGATAACGACGTCTTGTTTCATTCGGTAAAGATGCCTATTCCTGTTAAGATATAAAATCTTCCCTGCTATAATAGTTGTTATTGATTGCTAATTGGATATTTCCAGAGTAGTTCCTTTCGGATCAAATAGCACATAAAGCTCTTTCATCTTTTCCAGATCTCTGACCTAAATTGCAATATGACCAATTATCACAACCTAACATTTTTCCTCGTCAAACTAACTATCACCATTTGTACGATCCTTATTTTGAATGTAAACAGCTAATTTCTTGTCTTCCTCTGTGGTGTGCTCCAAAAACCATTGATAGAGAAATTCAATTAAAGTGTGAAAGTTTATGTATTTAAACACCACTGTATTGACCTCCTCATTCAGTTGAAACATCAATCTTTTATGAACCTCATGGTGATGCTTAAGATCCGGATAATTTACTGCCCGCATCAAATTTTCTTCACTACAAAAGTGAAAATCCGCATATTTAATCAATTCAGAAACCAAGGCTTCAAGATAACTAACAGGTGCTTTTTTAACATATGCCTTTTGAATCTTCAGAATAATATGTAGAAATATTTTATGCTCAGCGTCTATTTCAAAGTTACCGACTTCATAGGCTTTCTTCCATTCGAGGGTGAGTACCTTTTCCATTGCAATAAGATTTAACCATTTATTAGTGAATTCACTCTCCACTATTACAATCAACTTTTCCAAAAAAACAGTTACATTAAGTTATCACTTTTTTGAGGAATTTATGACATCAAAAATCTTATTTTTTCTTAATCGCACCCAAAGCTTATTGAAAATCATCGGCACCAGC
Organism: Marinilabiliaceae bacterium; assembly: GCA_016342595.1. Lineage (GTDB taxonomy): Bacteria > Bacteroidota > Bacteroidia > Bacteroidales > Marinilabiliaceae > JAEINY01. Next base: position 5,271 of record JAEINY010000018.1, on the reverse strand, counting down.
CAACCACTGACCTATTTTCTTTAAAGTGATTAACCAGTTTTCTTTTCTGATGGCTTCAAGCTCTCCCTTATCTAACCAAATCCCTTTACAAGAGGGACAGTTCATCAATTATATTATCTTTATTAAATATTTTTCTGATCATTCAATTATTCACAATTAACGAATATAAGATTTTAACAATACAATTAGTTCCCTTATTATAATACTGGATATTTAAACGATTAAACCTACTAACCTCATTTTTTTGGCACGAAGTTGGTATTACCTGTTCAAAAAAAACATATAATAACTACCAAAAACCATATATTATGAAATCAGACCTTCGAATAACAAAATTAAAAACGAATGGGATACTACTGCTACTGGTCGTATTCCTTAACTCCCCCATGCTTATCTTGCATGCGCAATCAGATCTACATCAATTTAAACACATAATTAAGGAAGACAGTACGCTCATCCACGGACTGGCCGGATATGATGCGACCTTACGTCAGGATATACTTACAGTTGGCCTACACCCTGAAGTATTGACAAAAATGTCAGAAATTCAAACTTCATCACGGTCAACATTTAAAAATATTGTAGAAGAATATGATCGCGATACCCAGTTCGGATTGTACGAACTGAGCCGCTATCCTGATCTGATCAAGGCGCTTGCCAAAGACGGTAAAAAATCGAAAAAAGAGATCGAACAAATTATTTCTGCTTATCCGGAGGACATTCATGAAGCAGCTAAAAAATATGGCCGGAAACGTTTCGATGCGCTAAATGCTATTTATCATTTGAATGAAAAAAATAACGATGACTTCAGGCAGCTCATCTCTACTTATTCATTGGATTTTCAAACCAGTATTCAGCGCTTGTTAGACTACCCGGAGGTACTCTCAACCATGTCTGAAAACATTGAATTTACCAGGCTAGCCGGAAGTGTATATCAGCAATATCCCAAAGAAATGAGTTCAGAATTGGAACAAATGCATAATCGGATAAAAGCACAAAAAGAAGCTGAACTGGCAGATTATCAGAAACAGCTGGAAGAGGATCCGGAAGCATATAAAGAAATGCTTGAAGCAGCAGAACAATTTGCAGCTGAAGAAAGTGCCACACAAGACATCAAACAGCCTGTTGAACGCGAAGTTGAAGTGGTACATGTCAACCATTATTCCTATTGGTACGGCTACCCCCATTGGTATGGTTACCCCTATTGGCGTCCTTACCCATGGTACTACCATACTGGCTTCTACTACGGCCCCGGAGGAGGAATGATTTTTATCGGCATGCCTTCCTATTGGTATGTGGGATGGCACCATCGTTATTATCCCAACCGCTTCCATCACCTGACATATCACTATTACCGTCATACACATCGTCATCCTCGTTCGCATTACAACTTTAACCGATCGGTAAATATTAATATCAACAAGAATATTAACATTAATCGAAATGATCTGGCTAAAATTGATAATCGAAAAGGTAATATTATGCGCCCTGCTGTACAGCCTGGTAATAATATTGGTCACCCGGCCAAACGCCCTGCTGCTAAGCCGGCAACAAGACCAACAACGAGGCCAGCCAGCAGACCCACACAGAAACCAACAACCAGGCCAACTACAAGACCGGCTCAACAGCCAACAACGCGGCCTTCAAACAGACCAACACAACAACCTGAAACACGGCCCGCGACCAGACCTGCTACGCCACCAGTCAAATACAACAACTACCGATCAAACGAAAGTTTTCGTCAAAACTGGAGCAGGCCAGCCACTCCTCCTCGTCCGGTAACCAGGCCAGGTGGAGGTAGCAGACCAGCACGTAGAAGATAAATGAAAAAATCGTTTTTAAGTTTAAAAATACAAACACTCTAAAAATGAAAATCATGAAACATCTAATTTTAACGATACTATCAGCCCTCGTTTTATTTAGCGGATGTGTTTCATTTAGCACAACGGCAGACTGGGACCCTTCGGCTGATTTCAGAGGATTCAAATCATTTAATTTCAGTCAGTCTTTTGATGAAATCAAATTAATTGATCTTGACAAACGCCGCATCAAGTCAGCAGTAACAGCTGAAATGGAAAAAAGAGGCTATCAATTATCTGACACTCCTGATCTACTCATAAATGGTTATGTAACATCCAAAGAAAAAGTGGTGGTAACCAATACGCATTATGGAGGTATGTCGCCCTATATGTGGGGCCCCTGGTATACATCAACTGATGTTAACAGCTATATCGAAGGCACCTTACTACTCAGTATCATTGACATCAAACAAAAAAAATTAATTTGGGAAGGCAAAGCTGAAGGTATCACAAATTCGACAGGAGGAGATAAAAGGACTCGTGAAATAAACGAAATCATTAATAGTATGTATCGAAAATATCCGATATGATACGATTTAATAAGGGAGGTCATTAATGAGAAAAAAGTCATCTCAAAACTGAGATGACTTTCTTGCTTTTCGATATTTTCTGATTTTCTATAGTAATTCAACTTCACCAAAAAACTCAGGCAAATGAAAATTTGGCTGCTCTACTTCAATTGGATTCCAACTTAAAAAGTGAGCATCAGGTGTTTTATCTCCACATTTATAAAAATTTGCCCGAAAACACATGCCTTTTTTAAAGGATAACTGATGCGCATAAAATGCTGAAGCAGGAATAGCCATAACAATTTCATAATTGAACTCACCTGTTTTCACATCAAATGGTTCAGTTCCCAAACTTGACAGCTTCTTAATAGAATTAATTACTTTTGCATCGGCATGCTCTCGATTACCATTACCCCAACCCAACAGCTGCGTTCCAATACAATTTGTTTCCAGATTATAATAGCCTTTTCCATCAAAATCGCAGAAAAACTCACAACAACTATCTTCCCAGACTGATCCATTAGGCTGATCATTAATAGCTCTGACGGCTTTTTCAACAACAGAAAACTTCACATACAGCGCATCTTCAGAATAAGCTATTTTAAAAGATACTTCCGGCTTATAGGGATAAGTTTCCCAGTTAACTACGTCTATCGATTCAGACTGACATACGTCGAGTGCCTGAGAAACGGCCTCTAACGACTCATCATTCAATTTAATACATGAAACAAACAACTTCTTCATAGCCAAAATTAGTTTACATTTTGTTTAACAATGGCTTGCATCTGTTCCCAATTAGCTTCCATGCTCTTCAATAGTTTAATTTGAGCCCTCGTTCTAACTAAATTATGATCAGGTGCATTCACTTTGTAATAATTATCTCCATCGATATAATCATCCAGGAATCGAACGGCTTGTTCGTACGTTAACAACTTAGCACCAAAAGCCAAAGTATCAATTTCAGCAGCTGTTAGAACCTCCTTGGTCTCTTGTAAAAATCCTTTGATGAAACCTTCATATAATTCAAGGTTCAGACTTACATTATCCAGATCACGATCATCTTCTAATCCTGTGTTAGCACCATTACGGATGGCATCACCAATATCATAACACACATAACCAGGCATCACCGTATCCAGATCAATCACACAAAGTATATCATCGTTTTCATCTAACAATACATTATTGAATTTTGTATCCTGATGTACGATACGCTCAGGAATGATCCCTTCTCGTCCCATTTGAACAATCTTTTTGTATTCTTCAGAACGTTCCATCAAAAAGTCAACTTCTTCCTGCACTTCAGCCAAGCGATTCACCGGATTAGCTTTTACCCGTTCAATGAAATTCAAAATGCGCATTTCGGTATTGTGAAAATCAGGTAATACGGGGTATAGCGGCTCTCCAGGTAGATCTGACAACATCTTCTGAAATTGACCAAATGCTTTTCCACCCTGAAAGGCTTGATTACCATTTTCAAGTTTATCGTATGAGCGTGTATTTTCTATGAATAAGAACACCCTCCAATAATTACCTTCTTCATCTTTCACAAATCCTAAGCCATCAGAAGTATCTATCGGCGTTAGCACCTGACGATCTAAATCCACACCCGGAACATTAGCTAGTTTCCCACGAATATGATCTGTAACTCGTTTGATGTTCTTAGTTAATTCAGGAACATTTTTAAAAATTTGATGATTAATTATTTGCAACAAGTAATTTGGTTTATCCTCCTCTTCCGTAACCAACTTATAAGTGGTATTAATCAAACCTGAACCAAAAATATCTGCACTCTTAAAAGTGCCTTCAATTTTAAATTGCTTAACAATGCTTTCAATATTCGAGCCCATAATTTCTTATTTCATAAAATTTGTTGAGACAAATTTACAATTTCCTTATTAAAAACCTATCTTTTAATTTCGATCAAAAAACAATCACCTTTCATAACGTTTCATAATTATTTTGAAACATTTTAACCCATGATCACTTACAAGTTGTAAATCATCAGTCAATTCCGTATTTTTGCCTCGTAAACAGAGAACTACACACATGACATATACGCAGGAAAGCGATCCGATGGGATTGGCGGGCCTTGATTATCTTCAAGGGGAAAAGAATGGTAAAATAACTGTACGATCAAACATTGCTGAGGATGACTACATTCCAGTAAAATATCTATTCCGGACTTTTCATCAAATGCCTGGTTTGGAACAAAAAGCATTAATACTTTGCCAGGGTAAGGTATTGGATATTGGTTCCGGTGTTGGTTCCCATGCCTTATACCTCCAAGAAAAGGGTCTTTCTGTGGATTGCCTTGACATCTCTCCTGTAAACATTCAGGTAGCTAGCCAACGTGGAGTTAAAAACACGATAAGCAGTGATTTTTTTGACTTTACAACAACTGATAAATATGATACCTTGCTATTATTAATGAATGGTATTGGAATAGCAGGACAAATCAACCACCTTCCAAAGTTCTTTGAAAAAGTCAGGGATTTATTAGCTCCGGGAGGACAGGTTTTGATGGACAGTTCTGATCTGCGATATCTATATATAGATGAAGATAGCTATTGCATTCCGCTCCAGGATCGCTATTATGGAGAAGTTACTTATAACATGCGTTATAAAAACGCCAAATCTGAACCTTTTGAATGGTTATTTATTGATGAGGCCTTGATGAAGAAAAAAGCTACTGAAAATGGTTTTACGTTTGAGAAAATTGCCGATGGTGATCACTATGATTATCTGGCCAGGTTGTCCTTAATTTCTTAAAAATTCACATTCATCTTTTCAATCTATCATTTTATCATAAAAATGATAAATCAGGTTCTAAATTCAAAACTCTATCTTTACACCCGCGTATTAACACTATTGTGTAGAATTTAAAAGCAGGATCATGAAAA
>JAEINY010000424.1 GCA_016342595.1 Marinilabiliaceae bacterium | reverse complement strand
AGAGGGTAGATGCTTAATGCCATAACTCAAATAGCCGATGTATGAAGTTTGTTGAAAACTATTTTCTGAATTGCTGTGTATTGCAGGTCGATGATAAATGCCCGCAGGATATTTGATAGCTTAGCCCCGTTAATCCTTCGTATGGCCAGTTCTTTTTGACGACGTGTGGCTTCATTGGTCGTATATCCCAGCAAACCAATCATCGTAATCAATAGAATGATAATATTACCGGCCAGCATGGCATTCCGGAAACCCTTTTCATCGGCATATTTCAAGAGTAGCTCCTGTTCAAGACTTTTAATAACCGCATCGTTTTGTGGCAATGCCAGATTAAACACAGCGGCTATTTTATTCATTATCCCTTTCTCTGATCCTTCATGGACTTTTATCAGAATATTAAATGGTTTCGAAGGATCCTCAATTTTGGCCAGCTGAAATTTCTCTTCAGGTAAATAGAAAAAAACAGAGGGCCGATTATCTGGAGCTGACAGCGAACCAATGATAAAATCGGGGAATACACCACATATAGTGGTGGACCCATGCTCACTTATGGAAATTTGTTTTCCTGTTACGCCATCGTCCCAGCCATTGTGCAGCTGGAGCATTCCGGCCCCTTTCTCACTGATCAGTACATCATTTGCGGCAGACGTTTGGGGAGTAAATTTTTGACCCTGTGTAACCGGAATTTCAAGTATTGAAAAATAATTCTCATCAATGGAATAAAAATCGCCCACGTTAAATAATTCACGTTTTTTGTCAAGCGACCTTACATTATTGCCTGAAGCTCCATTAAGAGGAACAGAGGTTCCCAGACCCACGCTTTTAATCTCCGGCATTTTTCGTAATTCATTCAGCAATAGGGTTATTTTTCGGCCGTCGATGCCCGTAGTGGAGCCGTAATAAATCCCTTTGGTCCGGTATCCGTGATCGGCATTTTTCATTTGATCGTATTGTAGCGTGACAATAACCATGACGGTAACAATAAAAGTGGCGCCAACAAACTGGAACGCAAGCAATGCCAGTTTCCATTTGTTTTTTTTCTGATTATAATTTTTAAAGGCTGTAGTTACCGGAATGCGCGAAAAAAATCTTCCCGGAAGATAACTTGTGACGCCAATCAAAAGGAAAAGTATACCCAATACAGGCCAGATGACAATTGGATTTAAAACAGCAACTAAAGGATGGCCCAACTGTACTTCTGCAAATGGTTGAATGATTCCGATAATAAGTAAAGCTCCAATAATAGAAAGCAGGAACAACAGAAAGCTTTCGGAAAAAAAGAGTTGCTGCAAATTGAAGGTTTGGGCACCGCAGGTTTTATGAATGGCTGAGGCTTTGGCGCGTTTAATCAGGATATTAAGGGTTAATAAGATGTAGTTCATTAACGAAACAAACAACACCGCAAGCGCAATGGTGCTGAGAATGATAACCATATCTCTGCTTTTGTCAGAATGTATTTTTTTTATTGGCTGGAAAGCATATTTTAAAAACAGTCCTCCTTGTTCTTCCTCCAATTTGACAATGTCCTGGTGCTTTTCCTGCATTTTACGAACGGCAGGTTCTAGGTTTTCCGGGTTTATTCCAGGCATCAATTTGACACAGGCATAATAGCGATCGTTGCCCAGCCAGTTAGTGGAGCCATCCCAGGAAAAGAATTGCTCCGTAGAAATCATCGAAATAAGAATATCGTACTGGTAATTTGTGTTTTCGGGTAAGGCTTCAAAAACCCCTGAAACGGTGAGTTTTTTGCCGGGGTATCTTTTTAATTCAATGACTTCTCCGATGACATTGCCTCCCATGGCGTCAGCTATCTCGCTCGAAACCATACAAGCCATCGGGCGCTTCAGGATATCAACCGGATTACCATTAATCATCGGGCGTGGAAGTACATCAAACAGATATTCATCGGCCAGGGAAAAACTGGCTTTATAGCTTTTCTGGTTGTCAGTATAAAAAACGTGGTTGCCAATTGAATTTAAGCGGGTAGCTGCTTCAATACCCGGTACCTCAGCTTTCATGCCTGGCGCAATAGCACCACTGACAGACGGATAGCTCTCAAACTTATCGGATAATTTATCCAATTTGAATCTTGATTGAACGGTGTAAATCCGGTTGGCATCAGGATAAAAACGATCGTAACTGTAATGATAAAATACTTCGGCTAACAACAAAAGGCCAAAAGCCAAGCCTGCCGCTAACGAAATAATTCGTGTGATTGTGAACTGACCTTTTATAAACAGACTGCGATAGGCTAATTTTAATGTGTACATGTTATTTATATTGTATAAGTTTTTTCTGTAAGTTGAGAGTTAATTCTCTTCGCCTGGCATATTAATGTCTTACTGCTGATATTCGTGTATTATTTAGCAGGATGTTGTTTTTAGGTTCATTGGAATGGTGAATATTGATTAACGATTTGTGAATTCGACGTTCTTCATTTGTTGATTCTGGCTCGTCCAGGTTAGGTTATACCACATGATGCAGGGTTACCAGGGCGTAAAAAGGGTATTAATAGGCTCATAATTTTAACTTAAGGGTAGTCTGATTATAAGGAAGGAAAATTAAACTTCTTCAGCAATTGGGATTTCATAGTTTGTTTTCTCCGTCACCACATGCCCGTCAAACAGATTGATGGTGCGATGCGCATATTCAGCATGCTCCGCCGAGTGTGTCACCATCACAATAGTAGTCCCTTCTTCATTCAGTTGACGTAATAGGTTCATTACTTCAGCACCGTTTTTTGAATCCAGGTTACCGGTTGGCTCATCAGCCAGTATTAACTTCGGGTTGGCTACTACTGCCCGAGCTATGGCTACACGCTGTTGCTGTCCTCCTGATAGCTGTTGCGGGAAGTGTTTGCTGCGGTGACCGATCTGCATGCGTTCCAGAACTTTTTGGACCCGTTCTTTACGTTCTTTGGCCGACATTTTCAGGTAGACCAATGGCATCTCCACATTCTCGAACACATTGAGCTCATCGATGAGGTTGAAGCTCTGGAATACGAAACCAATGTTGCCTTTTCTCAGGTTGGTGCGTTGGCGTTCTTTGAAAGAGGCGATTTCCTGACCGTCGAAATAGAACTCACCGTTTGAAGGATTATCCAGTAAACCAATAATATTTAAGAGTGTTGATTTACCACAACCAGAAGGGCCCATGATGGCTACAAATTCGCCTGCTTTTACATTTATGTTTACACTGTTTAAGGCGGTTGTTTCGACTTCTTCGGTTTGGAAAATTTTGTTTAGATTCTCTGTGCGTATCATTATTATAATGTTTAATGATGAAAGATTAAT
>JAEINY010000423.1 GCA_016342595.1 Marinilabiliaceae bacterium | reverse complement strand
TTCTATTCGAGTTTCATATTTACATCTTGTATTGTTGCCTGACTGATCAAGATGTGAAAGCCATTGAGATAATAGAGCATCAGTTTCCTTTCTCTCAAACGATCACCACAAAACTGGGGGTACTTCATTTTTATTATGCCTGCAGTGTATTTTTTAGGAAATTACATGATAAGGATTCAGCGTTGGTGAAAATGAAACTACCTGACAATTGGGAAGTGAGCAGTAAGAATAATGAGTATTCAACCCTTGAGTTGTACAATTGGTTTGATCAGGAAGTGGAAAAGCTAAGTGAGGTGTTCGATGTGCGAAACGGAAATACCTATTACAGAGATTATTTTATTAAGATGGATGCCAAGATGAAGGAGGTATCATCTAAAGCTGTGGCGGACATTGATTAAGGCAATCATTAATGAATAGTGGCATGATTACTAGTTTAGAAAAATACCTGGCTCATAATTTCCCAACAATTAAGGAGGAAATTTCTAAGGCCGTTCAGCGTACATTTAAAATTGTTACTTTTTGAACCAGTCATTTAAGTGAATTCTCAGGCTCTATTCTATCCTAAATAAAATGATCGCTGCAAATGAATTATTTTGTAACTTGAAACAATAAGTTTATGTTTTACTCTATAAATTATATTTCTTATGGAATTGATTTGGTTTATTCTTATTGGTATCGTGGCGGGTTTTCTAGCTGGCCAGTTGATGAAAGGGAAAGGGTTTGGCGTAGTAATTAATCTCTTAGTAGGTGTTGGGGGTGCTATCCTTGGTGGGTGGCTATTGGGAGTGCTGGGATTTAGTTTTGGTGGAGGCCTCATTGGATCTTTAGTTACTGCATTTTTGGGGGCTGTTGTATTGCTCTTTATTATTAGTTTATTTAAGAAGAAATAGAATAATATGCATATGTAAAAGGACAAGCTGTTACTTGTCCTTTTTTCAAAATATATGTTAGAGAGGGATATAAATTCTTTAGTGTTGTTTGAATTTGAATGCCTTCTATAGTTCTCAATCTGGACGAGCCAGAAAAGGATTTTTAACAAGCAAGTATCAAGAACCAAGATAATAGTATCAAGTTTCTAAGCAGCAATAAAATAATATTTTGTCAAAAAATACGCGAATATTATTGATAGGATACTAAAGAGTGAATGGTCAATGATGATATTTTAGTGCCATCTTACTTTTGTAGTGAACACTTTGAAATCGTATAGTGATTTGATTTTTTTCAGAAACGATTTCTTCATACGCCGTATTTTACTATCTATATATTTGAGGGTGATGATTTGAAACATGGCTTGTGTGGGATCAGTATGGCGTTCGTGTGCATAATAACCACTTAAGGTGGCCAGGTCGATGGGATCGGCACACACGCTTTTAATGTTGACCAATGCCTTCCTGAAATTTATCTTTTGATCGAAACGAATACGATTCAGGTCGACTAAGGAAAAGTGATAATGGTTATTGGCCTGGGGATAAACCAGGATATTATTACCATTAAAATCTTTGTGATAGATGCCATTGGCATGGAGTTGAGTGGCAATGAATGAGGCGAAATCCTGCAGGATGCTTTCTTTGTGTTTCCTGTTTTCTTTTATGACTTGTGCAATGGTATAGGTTGGTGGTTCATATAAAGAAATGTAATAGCTGTGGGTCATGATTTTCCATCGGTTATGAATCTCAATATATCCCACCGGTTTGGGAGTGTTGATTCCCATTTTCAGGAGCTTTTGTGCATAGCGATAGGAACGTTCAGCTTTTCCTTTTCGGAAGAAAGAATAGATGACGGTATTGACCAGTGTAGGGCGGCCAAATGATTTGACGCAATATTCCTGATCTTGCACATGGAATGTCTTTAACTGGTTACGACCGGAGTGAAGCTCTCTGCCGAAATGCTTAAAGGTTTGATGCAGGTTCTGAGCAAATGGCATGAGGTGGTCAAATTTGGGATCCAGTAGTAGGTTTTTCATAATCGTACTTCTTTTGATGATTATGGTATAAAATTATTGGAAACCTTTGTGAGGGCATATGAATAGATGATGAACTGTAAAAAAACGCGAATGGAATACACTTTTTTAAGCATGATATTTTGTGAAATATTCATCGAGGAAGAGTTTTTTACCTCATTCCGCCGCATAGAGGTGTCTGCGGAATTTTGCATTGCATAGCCTGAAACGATTACTGCCATCCACTTAATTAGACGCTTAGGGGATAACTTTTACCAACATGTTGTTCAAATTCAAAGTAACATCCCACTTGTGGCTTCAATTAATAATTAAACATTAATAATTGATTTAGTTGCTTGTTTAGTTGTGTTGGATAAATACTGGTTTTATATAATTATTTGGTATATTGACAATTGAAAAAGCGTTAATCCAACCTTCAACCCAACAGAAATGAAAAATGTAGTTGTTTATAGCATTGTTATGCTTGGTTTACTCGTATCAAGCGGTATTTTTGGACAGTCTGTTCAAGTGAAAATAGGCGTTAGAGATAGTCTTAAATCTGAGATTCTCAAGGAAAATCGAAATATCTTGATTCATCTGCCACACGACTATTATTCTGCCACTAAATCATATCCTGTTTTGTTTCAGTTGGATGGTGATGATGAGTTGTTGTTTGAAACGGTAGCTGTAGTGAATCGTTTGGTTCACCGGGAAGAGATAATTCCTGAAATGATTGTGGTGGCCATCGAAAATACCAACCGGTCACGGGACATGTGGCCGACCAATACAAAATATAATCCGAAACCGAATGTAGCCGGTTCGGAAGCTTTTTTAGAATTTATTGAGAAGGAATTGATGCCCTATATCGGAGATAAGTACCGGATAAATGAAGAACGAATATTGTGCGGTCAATCACTTAGCGCTCTTTTTACGATTTATGCTTTTTTGGCAAAACCCCAGTTGTTTGACTCCTACATTGCCAGCAGCGGTGCATTTCCTGGTTGTGAAGAGTATATCAAAGAATTAAGTCAAAAAGCCTTTCAGCAAAAGGATCAGTTTACTGGTCGAACCATTTTTATTACCAATGGACAGAAAGATGAACTCGATCCGGATGGTCAGATGAACCGGGGCGTCATTGATTTCTCGAATATGCTGGAAGAGCATTTGGGAAACAGCGTAAAGTATCAGTACCAGACATATGAAAATCTGGGACACGTCCCTTTTTATAGTTTATATGACGGCTTGAAATTTGTTTTTGAATCAACTGGTAAAGAATAATCTGCTGGTACTACTATTTATTAATAGTGCAACCTACCAATGTATGCAACACCTAATTGTTATATATCAACTGCTTTGCAGTTTTCTTTCA
>JAEINY010000017.1 GCA_016342595.1 Marinilabiliaceae bacterium | reverse complement strand
ATTTCAATCGAATCTGATTAATTAATATGAAGTTCATCTATAAATAGCCAGGAGGGATTTCCTGCCCCGGGATGTCCCACTGGTAATATTCCGGGATTATAAATCGTTACTTTTACAAATTTGCCAGTCTTTTTACCATTAACAGAAAGGAGAAGTTGTTCCCTTTCTGATGTATTATAGGATGGAAGTGTGCTAATACCTCCGTATTCAATATACTCGTATCCATTATCAGAAATGGCCACCTTTATTTCAGATGGAGAAATGATCCACCGGGCAGGATCACTTAAAACTGATAAATGAATTTGATTAACACTCAATCTTTCCGGCAGTTGACAGATAATATCCACATTAGTTCCGTTAAATCCGGTCCATGATCCATCTTTTAAATTCTCACTCCCTAAATGATGATCCATTAAGTTTTCAAATCCTGATTTTGAATACGTCTCATCAGGCAGCGGAATAACCTCCTTAATCCTAACCCCTTCAATTTGTTTTTTTATAAATGTTCGGGCCACTGATTTAGAAGGATTCATATTGTTAGAATAGGCAGCCGCAATAATGGTTGCTGTCTTATCCAGAATAATTGGTTTTTCATAGAAAATAGAAGATGAGTCAGGCTCAGACCCATCCACAGTATAATAAATGGTATCATCTCCTCTTTTGGTCTTTAAGGGGATGAGCACATTATCCTCAAAAATAATCTTATTGGTTAGAAAGTAGGGAGCTGTCAATGTCTGAGCTAACTTCATAACGGGCTTTTCACTCTTGTTGCGCTTAAAATTAAACTGAAGTTCAGCTTGAATAGGATAATGATCTGAAATAAACATTTCATCCTTTTTCTCTGCATGCGTACTGAAATTCACAGTATTGAAATAGCCATTTACGAAAACAAAATCAATAGCTATTGGATTAGTTCGAGAGCCAAAACCATGAAAAGTCTGTTCACTCCCAACGGGAGGATTCTTTGATTGTTGACGCGCATCATATAGAGGTAAATGGTGATTCCAGTGACCGGTCAAAGTATGATACATTTTTTCATTATTTGTCGCATTAAAGTCACCGGTTAAAACCACAGGGGCATCACCAGCCAGGGATTTTATCTTATCCAGTATAAGCACGACACTTTCATTACGAGCAAATTCACTCACATGACTTAGATGAGCATTAAACACAAAGAAGATATACCCATTTGATTTATCTCTAAGCTTAGCCCAGGTAACAATACGAGGTAATTGTGCTCCCCAACACTTACTTCCAGGAACTTCAGGAGTATCCGACAACCAAAACTGTGATGTAGATATCAACTCATACTTATTCTTCTTATAAAAAACAGGACCAAATTCTCCGGATTCCTTACCATCATCTCGTCCGGTTCCTACATAGGTATATTCTTCAAGTTCTTCATCCAAATATTTTAACTGATGCGCCAACACTTCTTGAAATCCAATTACATCCGGCATTTCTTCAGATAGAAAAGAAACAACAAACTCTTTTCTGTGGGACCAACTGTTAATACCATCCGATGGATTATCATAACGAATATTGAAACTCATTACTTTTAATGATTCATTACCTGCCGTGCATCCGATAAAAGATGCCATAATGAATAAGAATATGTACTTGGTGTATCTCATGTCAGTAAAAATAAGCAGCCCAACATAATCCTCAGGCTGCAATGATAACTATTGTTTTGGTGCTGATCCCAATTTAAACTTTAAATGTCCTTGTTTAATTAGTTCCTGATGTTCGATAAAAAAGTGTTTATAAGATTTACCGTTTAATTCGATTTGCTTGATATAAATATCCTCAGCAGCATTTCTATCAACCTCTATAACAATCTGATCTGATCCATAAATCTGCTTATTCAAATGAATGGTTACTTTATCGAATACAGGACTTGAAAGCGAATAATTCATATCGCCCGGACACACCGGATAAAACCCCATCATACTATACATCAGCCACGCCGACATAGTGCCGGTATCATCATTTCCTGGTAAGCCGGCAGGATCAGTTCCAAAATAACGCTTAATGCAATCATGAACCTGTCGTTGGGTGCGCCATTCCGAGCCAGCAGCATAATTATACAGATACGGATATCCCATGTCTGGCTCATTGCCCATATCAAAGAGGCTATCATTAAAACATTTATTCAGCTGATTGACAAAGGCTGCTTTTCCTCCCATTAAACGCATCAGACCTTTAATATCATGCGGTACTGAAAAAGAATACTGCCACGAAGAACCTTCATGAAATCCATGAACTGGTTGAAAATTTTCACCTTGAGTGGGTATAAAACCGGGCATAAACTGCCCATCAGGTTGAAGCGGTCTTAACAAATTGTACTTCTTATCGAAGTATTTTTTATAGCCTAAGGAACGGTTGTAGGCCTTCTTGTATTCATCCTTATTATCTAATGCCAGTGCCATTTTAGCCAGATTATAATCAGCAATATATAATTCAAGAGCTTGCGAAACGGAATTATCAAATGGCTTAAGGAAAGGTATGTAATGGTTCTCTTTATAAAAATCATTCCCATGCCGAATGAGGTTTTCATCTTCCGAGGTCTCTGCATGTTTAAGCATGGCTTCAAAAGCTGTCTCTACGTCAAAATCCGTTAATCCTCTTAAATAGGTATCTGCCAGAACCACCTGAGCCGGATCTCCTTCCATGACATGCATCTCACGACCATATAGTTCCCATTTTGGTAACCATCCGCTTTCTTTATACATATCGATCATCGTGCGCACCATGTCCAATTGTTGTTCAGGATAAACCAATGACATAAACGGGTGAACCGTCCGGTATGTATCCCAAAGAGAGAATACCGTAAATCGGTTTTTCCCATTGGTATTCAAAATCTGACCAGACTCCATAGCCGGATACATCCCATTGACATCTTGCAAAATATTCGGATGCAATAGAACGTGATACATGGCTGTGTAAAACTTTGTTTTATCTGCCTTTGTTCCACCTTCCACTTCAATTCTCGACAGCTGCTCATTCCAATCGGCGAAAGCACTCTCTGCGATATCTTCAAAGGTTAATCCTGTTTGTTCTGCATCCAGGTTCTCCCTTGCATTTTCAATACTTACATAACTAACGCCCACATTAACTTCAATCACCTCGCCCTCTTCGGCATCAAAACTAAAAAATGCCCCAATCTTTTCACCCGCTAATTCCTTTTCATATTTGGTATATAATTTATAGGTATCACTGGTAGAGCTCCAATTATGGCGATTACCACCCAATCGATTCTGATATTTCCAATATCCTTTACTGTTGGCCGGTTTGCTAATTCTTACCACAAAATAAACTGGCATAACCGCTTGCGGATGGTAACAGAATGTTCCCAATAGTTTATACCCTTCAATTTCTGTTTCAGAAACCATATTCAGCATACCTCCTGTCTCGTTGGTTAAACCATGCCCTAAATCAAGCATGATATTAGCTCTACCTTTAGGAAAGGTATACCGACTAATACCGGACCTTAATGTAGATGACATTTCCGCTTTGATACCATACCGATCTAAAAAGGTTGAATAATATCCGGGTTTGGCTGTCTGATTTGAAAAAGTAGTCCCATATTCATTGACATCCACATTTAAATCTCCGGAGGTAGGCATCACCACAATGCTTCCAAAATCAGGACATCCCACTCCACTCAAATTAACATGCGTAAAACCCGTGAGCCAATTATTATTATTCACATAGGGATTACTGCACCAATCGTTGGTATTGGAATATTCATTTCCCTTATGTGGAGATACATTAAAAGGAACAACAGAAACCATACCCCAGGGAACTACGGCACCAGGATAGGTAGCCCCATAATTTGAAGTCCCGATAAAGGGATCCACAAAATCAGCCGGTGATTGACTAATTCCATTTTGAAAAAGAAAAACTGTAAACAACCAAAGTATCGCACGTTTCATCATGAGAGAAATTTTAGACCGAAAATAAAGGTATAATCTTAGCTTCCCAAATGCACTAATATTTACACGTATCACATCAATTTGTTGATAATGATGTAAATAATTGAGATGACAGTAAAAGAGACTGTAATGTGCTACGCAAAATTAAACATGGGCACTACAATTCTTTTCTATTTCTGAGTCCGTCTATCACTCTACTCTGTAGTTATAAAGGTAATTATTGGAGCCACCCACAATTAAATTAAAACGGCTGGATGATGTCTTTAAAAATCCAATACTAAAACGAGAGTGTCCGACAAGCGGAAAAGATTTGTAGTTCTTCCCATTACTGTTAATTAGAAAGATATGTCCACCCGTTTTTTCAACAACCCCAATTTTATGATTGTTGGCTGAAAACTGATACACATCCGTTTGTAACTGGATCTCATTATCGAATTCATGTGAAAAATTTAAGTGCCTATTATGATCAAAGCAAGATATTGAATGAGGAGTTGATACCACATAGTGAAGTTGCTGCCTAAACTTATAAGCTACCATTGCATGTGTACCATCAATATCCTCTAATTCCATTTTCTGAATGCTTCCGTCCTTCAAGTTAATTTTAATCAATTCACCCTTCATACTCGTTGTCACCAGAGACTCATTAGCGGAATTCTGTCCTTCCAGATAAAAACAACTATGTGTGTTTCGAATAAAAGGTGATCTAACCTTCACACGTTCCTCTCCTTTGCGATTGAGAATATAATTTTTTCGATCATCAGAAAATACAATGTAGTCTTTGTCATTACTTCTAAAGTGTTGAATGGGTAATGTCACGGTGCCTTCTGTCTTTAAAAAATGCCAACCAGATATCCGATTCCCGGTTTTATCGAACAGATAAACCTTCTTATTTGCTGTGGCCAGGAAAATTCGATAATTCCTGCCTTTATCATAGTCAAACACTGATAATCCATTAGTCGCCTCAGAAGGTAAAGTAACCGGATATTTAGCTACATGATTTCCATTTCGATCCAGCAGATACATCCGACTTTTTGTATTAAACAGATACTGTAATTTTTTATTTCTATAATAATCAATTTGATTCACTTCACTTAAGATGGGGCCATCCAATACCTTTTTCCACAGAATTCTACCTTTGTTATTGATCAGGTAAAGGTTATTCTGAGCATCCTGGATCAACACCTCCTTTTCTTTAGAATAGTGATTTTCTACTAATACAGGTTTTATAACCGCTGTGGAGTCCAGTAAACTCTGCCAAATTGTTCGGGGTTCAGAAGCTCGCTCAGGTTTATAATCGGTGTAGATCGTAGAATAAATCATGTTACCCGTTCCACTAAACTGAAGTCCGGTACCATAAAAACCATTAAGCGCCTCCTTCTGCATCTCCGTTAATTCCGAAAAAAGAGGCGCAAATGAACTGGATAAAAAAGAAGCTAATTGACCTGTTTCGCAAAAGACAAATAAATTCTCTCGCCCGGAAAAATGTTTCCTATAATCTTCATATATTTTTTTATTATCTAATGTCTTTCGAAGAACATTAGCATAAATAAATCGCTCCAGTTGCTGAACGGTATTTGAAAAAACCAGATAATTATCCACAAAGGTAAAATATTGATGTGGCACTTTAGGCAGGAATGCTTGAAAGATATGTGGTATTAAGTTATCCCGAAATCCTTTATATATAGGATAAGAAGTATCTTCATCAATAGTATAAATCGTTTTCGGAGATATGGCACCTTTTCCGTTTAGCACGCCCAAAGCCTTCACCAGTTTCTCTCTAGCTGTAGACTGACTTTTCACTTCCAACACAAAAAAACCATTATTATCCGGCTGCAAATGGTTAAAATCGGTATACGCAATAGCTATTTCGCCCTTCATCTGACTAAATAAAAGATTCTGAATATCTATGTCATCACTGTTTTTGAATTTCTCCAAGACTAAATTGTAATTTGACAAACGGTCATTCTCCTCATAAAATTTCAACAATCTTTCCTTCAAGTCTGCTCCATTCTCAAAAGTTAACGATAAATAAGAACGTGTATCATATGGTAGGACAGAATGAATAGTTGATCTTTTAGGTTGTGCCCTTGTTAACAAATGACTATACACACCTTTGCAGTTTCCGGTAAAAAAACCATTCATGATAAGTGCATCTGATTTTAAGTCCAAATCTAATTCACCCCAGCCGGATTGTTCTTTTAAAAACTGACTTTGCTTTCTGAATGATTTTGAAACAATGGGCTTGAGCACTTTAGGAGCATTTGAGAAATTAATATAAATATTCAACAAAGCCGTTGCACTTGCCGTTTTCTTAACTTGTGAGAAATAAGAATCATTCAATAAACTTTGGGCAGATTGCACTTGACGTATGGCGGATTCGACTAACAAATGAGATGAACTCCCCAATAAAATGCCCTGGTGTATAACAATGGAAAAACTCTTCTGTGATTCCTTTTCTTTTAATGTGTAGACCGTAATAGTATTATACTTACGCTCAGACAAAAAATACTTGATTTCACCCAAGTGTTGAAGATAATTCCGAAATTCAAGTTCCTTACTTTTATTGGGAAATTCAGATAAAAAGAGTGCTTTTACGTTATCCTTTCCCTGAGGATGAAGAGACATATAAAAGGGGTGGTCACCTAGTTCATGCAGAACATCTGTGTGGAATTCAGGTAGGGAATCAATCTTTTCAACTATTTCCAAGGCATTTTTAATGATATCTAAACAACGCAATTCAGCTTTAAAATCAACATCATCGTGCAATAGATCATATACATTTTTCAAGCTCTCCGTTTTTACAATGAGTGCTGCATCTGTAGGAATGGCCTTTAGCGGTTCATTATTCTCATACCGCTTAACCCGATTAATAAGAAAAACGGCACAAATCAAGATAATGGCCGCAATAGTAATCAAAATAATAACTCTACCGTTTCTCATAGTAATACCTGTTAGTTTTAAGGTCAAAAAAATAATCTTGACAAGCTTATTTTGAATCTGTAGCAAAACTATACCTGCACATTGACATGACCAAAAAAAACCCAACTCAATTAAATATTAACAAGGCTTACCTGACAATGAGAATTTTCGTACTCTGTGTATCACTTCCATCCTCTGAAGAAACATAGACGATATAAACACCTGATCTGACCTTTTCACCCCATAAATTCTGCCCATCCCACTGGACCTGCCCCCCTAACGATCGGGTTTCATAAACTAACTTTCCACTAACATTCGTAATTTTGACATTACTATTTAATACCAATCCGGTTATTGTAATTGGGCCGGAAAAATCTTCTCTCACTGGATTTGGATAGGCATAAACTTTACACAGAGATGTGACAGGTTCAATGGCATTACTTTTATAAGATACGATCCCTTTATCAGTTCCAATAAAAACCTCACCAGTGCTTTCCATAATGGAAATACTGGAAATATTATCAGATGGCAAGGGACTGTTCTCCTTATTAAAAGAATGAATAGTTTTAGTGCCATCTTCTGAGACAAGGTAAATCCCTGCCCCTTCAGTTCCAAGCCACTTGCGATTTGCACCATCTACAACGATACTTGTCACTTTATTATTATCCAATAAATAACCAGCAGAGTTAGTGCCATCATTAAAAGGTACTTTTATGCGGCTCGCGATGGGGAAATTCTCCTCAAAAATATTCCAGGGGCGGTAATAAACAACCACTCCCTGATCAGTGCCCAACCATAAGTAACCATCTTTATCCTCAGCCATGCAAACAATGGAATTTGTAATGATGTCACCTTTCTCATCCCAAATTTTAAGCAGTCCATCATTTCGAGTATCTTTTTCTGCATCCTTCGATACTGGGCCGCGATAAACATCGTCACTCTGATCTAGAGGGGTACCATTGGGATTTATTACCACTAATCCTTTTCGTTCAGTGCGTGGGATGATAATCCAAACTAAACCATCATTAGTAATTAAAAACTGATCAGTCCCATGTAAATTATTTAATATCCCGTAATTATATTGATACCATTTATCATCTGCACTTTTAACAACAATTCCATTTGCCACTTCACTGTTAGACATCCATACGTTACCATGACTATCAGCTGCTATCCCTCCAACCCGAACATAATTTGGACCAGCCCAATCAATATTCTGCAATCCACTATTATGCTGATCAAAATGACTATCTAATTCAGTTCCATTAGCTTCAAAAACACCTGCACCCCAGGAGGACATATAAACATGATCCTTATTAAAGGGATCAGAACACATCCGAATTAAATCACGCCAATACTTCTCATCTCCTCGCTTATTACTTCTATAATAACTCCACTGCTGATCACTATAAAACGAGTATTCAACGTTCCGATTTAGGTTGTTATAACTAGACGTTAAACCACCTGCTAAAGAATATATCCCTGAAGGAGTAGCATGAAGTGCAAAACAATTATTCGAAAAAGGGCCATTAGGGACTAATTTCACATCTAATGGAATGGATTTTTTGATAAATCCCAACTGGATATCCGAAAAATAAAACGTATTCTCACTCTCACTCATGGTTACCATAGAAATGTTTGGCACGACATCTGATTGAGAATCGATGGAATAAGAATCAATTATTTCAACACTGACTAAGTCTGAGGTATATTTTACAAGTTTATTTATTTCAGATATATATAAATAGTTCTCTCGCGAAAAAAAATTTCGAAAAGAAGAAAGCGAAAGTTTTTCCGTCCATGCCCCTTGATCTCCTATTGCAACAATGTATTTATTACTTGATGATTTACGAACATAAACCAACTGATCACCTATGAAATCTACAGCTAAAAATGGTTCGGTTGTCCCCGATATTTCTGTCCAGGACTCAAAATAACCCAACGAAGGATTAGATATTTCTGCTCTATATAAGCCTTTATCACTGGCAGCATATATATATCGATCATCAAGCTGTGTTTGGTTAATTACAAAATCCTGATTACCATCACCTAAATAGTAGGTATCAGCAACCTCCAATTTTTCAATATTCAACACTAAAATTCCAAAATCCAAACTACAATAAACCAAATTACCGTGTTGAGAAAAGCTATTAATCTTCTTGCTCCCTTGAATATTCTTGTTTTTAAGATCCGGAAGATTTATTACTTTATTATTGCTAATGAAGTCAATATTACCATTTGAATATCCAATAATAAACATATTCTCATTTAGAGCAGAAATAGCAGTAATCCCGACATCCGACAGTCCATTGGTTTTATTAAAACGGATAATAGATTCAGTAGACTTTTCGTAGAGTATAACTGCGACATCAGTGGCAGCAAAAACGTAATTATCCCCGTCAGAAACGGCTATGCAATTATTATACGAAAAATGATCCCTCCAACTATCTCTTTTTATTTGTGAAGACCCAACTAACTGGCAAAGAAAAAAAACAGCTCCTAAAATAACTCTAATATTCATTACAAGTAATTCTTTAAATACTTAACTAACTTCTTTACCGCTCGCCCACGATGACTAGTTTTATTTTTTTCATCCATAGCCATTTGAGCAAACGAAGATGAATAACCAGCCGGTTGAAAAATTGGATCATATCCAAATCCTTCCTTTCCTTGCCGCGTTTTTAATATACTACCTTTCACTTTCCCTTCGAAGAAAAATTCCTTCCCATCAATAATAAGTGCAACAACTGTTCGAAAATTTGCGTTTCTGTGGGCTACATCTTGCAGTTCTGAAAGAATTTTATCCATATTCTTTTCTGCTGATTTTTCTTCACCAGCATACCTTGCTGAATAAACACCAGGCGCACCATTTAAAACATCCACCTCAAGACCAGTATCATCGGCAAAACAGTTTTTACCATACCGCTCATAGATATATCTAGCCTTTTGCAAAGCATTAGCTTCCAAAGTATCGCCCGTTTCAGGTATGTCATCAAAACAGCCTAGTTCTTTTAAACTTAGAATATTTATCGAAGCGCCTAATAGCTGCTGAATCTCTTTCAATTTATTTTCATTATTCGTGGCAAATACCAAATCCATCTGAACACTCTTTTTTTATTAAACGTTGATTATTACAAAAGTATTTTAAATCAGTGAAAAATGAATAAAAAAAAGGCGACCTCCTCAGTCGCCTTGAATTATAATAAGGTATTTCTATCAGCCAAAACCACCATACCCATACTTCATTAAATCAGTGCGCGGATTAATAACTAAAATCGGAATTTTAGCACTATTTGCAATGATATACTGTTCGTAAGCTCCCAATACATAATCATGAAATGCAATATCTCGAGTAGTCATTACTAAAACAAGATTTGCTTCAATGGATTCAGAATATTGGATGGTTTCCTGTGAGAAAGATGTTTTTCCTTCAGCCAGGGCTAATTCATAATCAATTCTCTTCTCCTCCAGAAATTTCTTACTAAAAACAACGTTGGCTTTAGTTCGGCTATCAACGATTCCCTCCTTTGTGGCAGAAGTAAAAATATAAGTTTTCGATTTAAAGAATTTAGCCATAAATTCTACCCACTTTAACTTCTCTTTATTCTCTGACTTATAATCAACCGGGAATACAATTTTTGAATAATTATCTTCCTGCGGAGCTGATTGCACCACCAGATAAGGAATTTTTGATCCTACAATAACCTTAAGGGCCCAGCTTCCTGTCAATTTCTGAAGACCTTTCATTCCATGGGTACCCATTACTACAAGCATACAGTTTAACTCTTCTACCACTTGATTAATGGTTTTAAAAATTGAACCCTCCCGTATAATAATATTAGGCATAACACCCCAATTGTCCTTAATTTTTTGAGCTTGTTCTGATAAACGGGGATTGACCTCCGTAATCATCGTTTCCTTCTTAACGATATGAAGAAGTTGAACCTTGGCATCCAACACTTTGCTAAGAATAATAGCATGTTGTATAGCAAAATCAGCTACTTCTGTAAAGTCATAAGGAACGAGAATGCTGTTTTTCGGTGTCTCCATAAAAACCTTCAATGAATGTTCTGCAATTGAGGAATAAATATAGTACTTTTGAAACTAATATCAAGGGTTACGTGATTTGAATATGATTTATGTTGAAGGGATCTGCAAAAAATAACCACTCCGGGTATCAATTAATCGTCAACGAATTACTACTAATCGGAGTGATTACACTATTTTCTTCAATATCTCAATTCTCTTATTCTCAAACACGTGACTCCATCACGATAAATCTTGAACATAACCAGACATCTCATCTAATTAATTTAGAAGACAAAGATGCTATCAACATAAAGTCACCTTTTTTTTCCATTTATTGGCAGTCCACTACCCGGAAACCAATCCTCGTCCGCTACCGACTTTTACCTCAAAAATCAGAGTGGAGCGAATGGACCACACGTAATAGTATTGCCTATTTCGACCTATCGGATGATCAATACCTCCTTCAACTTCAACTAAAAAAAGGTCACATTATTGAATTCAAAATAAACGTTGACGTTCCCTTAAAAAATAAAACCTGGTTTAACTTACTTATTATACTCCTAATCAGTATAATCCTCTTAGTTTTAATGTTGGTTATTTTTAATCGACGCTTAAATGTAATTCGCAAACGAATTGAGTATGAACTCAAAAAAGCCTTACGCATTAAACAATCTGCAGAAGTTGAAAAAAGTGGCGAGGATGCATCCTCCGTTCGAGATCAGGCCCGAATCAGATCCCGGAAGTACAAAAAAGTAACTGTTTTGTTTGCTGACATACAGGGTTTCACAAGAATAGTTGAACATCTTAACCCTGAAGCTCTTATTGATGAATTGGACCGTTTCTTTTTTCATTTTGATGAATTAGCAGAACAATTTGGCATCGAGAAAATAAAAACAATTGGTGATGCCTACATGTGCGCTGGTGGTATCCCTAATAAAAACAGAACAAATCCTATTGAGGTTGTGTTAGCGGGTATATTGATGCAGCAATTCATGAAAAAATCTCAGCAAGACCGTGATGAAGCTTTTGGTTTTTGGGAACTCCGAATTGGCATACACACCGGCCCGGTAATATCAGGTGTTATTGGACAAAAAAAACTTTCATTTGATATATGGGGGGATACGGTAAATATAGCATCAAGAATGGAAAGCTCAGGCATTGCTGGCGAAATAAATATTACAGGTATCACATACCAATTAATTAAAGAGTTTTTTACTTGTGAATACCGCGGAAAAATGCCGATTAAGTATAAAGGGGAAACTGATATGTATTTTGTGAAGGGGATTAAACCAGAATTATCAATAGATGCTGCAGGATTAGAACCCAACCGGATCTTCTACACCAAGCTTCAGCACATTCGATTTACTGACTTGGAAGAATATGTTCTAACCAAATATGAAACCGAACTCAATGACGGGATCTATTATCATAACAAGGAGCATACTGAAGATGTCATTACACGAGTTGAAATATTAGCACGCGGTGAAGGTGTCAGTGAGGAAGATCTTTTATTACTTAAGACCGCCGCGTTATTACATGATAGTGGATTTCTAATTGAATATGACCATCACGAAGATAATAGTATACATTTTACAAAGGAAATTTTACCTCAGTACAACTATGCAGATTATCAGACAGATCAAATTGTGGAACTAATTGATGTAACCCGCACAAATAAAAAACCTCGTAATTTCCTGGAAAAAATCATTAAAGACGCAGATCTGGATTATCTGGGTCGTGCAGACTTTATTCCCGTATCAGAAAGCTTACTACAGGAATTAAATGCCCACGGCCGAAACCTTTCGTTAACAGATTGGAACAAGATGCAATATGAATTCATTTCTCAACATACCTATTACACCAAAACAGCAAGAAACTTGAGACATGTTAATAAGGAACGACAATTACAGAAATTGAAGGAACTCATCTCAATATGATTTTTATTATATTATAGTTGTAATTTATTTATATTTGTTGGAGATTAAATCATTGTAATGGCAAAAAACATGGGAAAGCAAATAGATACTGATAAAAAAGAGAATAAGATTGCTCCTGGTACGAAAATAAAAGGAGATATCGAAGCCAATGGTGATATTCGTATTGATGGTACTGTTGAAGGAAATATCATCTCAAAAGAAAGAGTTATCATCTGGACAACTGGTGTGGTAAAAGGAGAGGTGAAATGCACCAATTGCGATATCTATGGCAGTTTTGATGGAAAACTAGTCGTGAACGAACTTCTATCATTAAAAGCTTCCAGTAAATTAACCGGTGATATCAAAACCAGCAAACTATCCATTGAACCAGGTGCCATCTTTACCGGTTCTTGCGACATGGGTGGAAAAACAGCTCAAGGTGCTCCGGCTCCATCGGGCGATAACAAGAAATAAACAAATGGATCTGAAGATCCCTTTTCAATACGTCTCCGTGGCCCTGATATTAATTACTATTGAATGGGTCTTTAAAGATTGGATTCTGGTTGATGAAAAGAAGATAGTCCTGACAACTAGTTTTTTAACAGGACTTTATCTTCTTTTTTATTTTGCATTCCTTTTTCTTCGAAAAAAATATGTTGATTCCGAAGGCTTTAGCTTTTTGATATTATTAGGCTTAAAGTTTGCGTTTATCCTATTCTTTTTGTTCTTTTATTTAAAACCAACAGATCCACTAAACAAAAGAGCAGTACTGTTGTTTTTAATGAACTATTTTACATTTTTGATAACAGATTTAATTCTGAAGGTTCGCTTAATGAACTTAAAATAGTCTTATAGAAGTTGTTGAATTATTCCTAACCCCAATTCATGCAGTATCTAAGACATTTTGTTATAACATTACTAATTGTAGGCATTTCACAGTATAGCACTGCTGAAGATGCACCTTCTGATCATGCCACCGAGTTTGATCCAGTGGAAATGATTATGCACCACATTGGTGATGCACACGAATGGCATGTCTATTCCTATACAGACAGCAATGATGAACAACACCATATCTCTTTACCATTACCTATCATATTGATAAATAATGGGGCCCTTCACTTCTTTCTCTCATCGTCCTTTCACCATGGAGAATCTTTAGTGAAAAAAGGGGATACTCACTATAAACTATACCACGAGAAAATTTACATTACCGATGCCAACGGAACCATTCACTACAATGATAGCCATCAAATAATTAATGAAAAACCGTGGGATTTCTCAATCACCAAAAATGTGACTTCAATGTGGCTTAGTATCCTTCTTATCTTACTATTATTTATTTCAACTGCCCGTAAGTATAAAGGAAAAACAGAAACACCTCGCGGCTTACAATCCTTACTTGAACCACTAATTCTGTTCGTTCGCGATGATATAGCAGTGGCTCAAATCGGTAAAGAAAAAGCAGATAGGTTTATGCCTTATCTGCTTACACTATTTTTCTTTATTTGGATAAACAACCTGATTGGATTGATCCCGTTTTTTCCGGGTGGCAGCAACTTAACTGGTAATATTTCATTGACACTGGTTTTAGCCCTCATTACCTTTCTTGTAACAAACATTAATGGTAGCAAGAGCTATTGGGGGCACATATTTTGGATGCCCGGCGTTCCGGTACCCATCCGGTTTTTATTATCCATAATTGAATTCATCGGTTTGTTCACCAAACCATTTGCCTTAATGATTCGTCTGTTGGCCAATATAACGGCCGGACACATTATCATACTAAGTTTATTCTCACTTATTTTTGTCATGAAATCAGTGGCCATCGCGCCAGTTTCTATATTAATGGCATTAATGATGTTTATGCTTGAAATATTGGTAGCAGTGCTTCAAGCCTATATATTCACATTATTATCAGCCCTGTTTATTGGAATGGCAGTGCAGGAAGCGGAACACCACTAAAATTGTTAACTGAACTTAAACAAAACAATATGGAAGGTTTATCATTAACCACAATTGGATTAGGCTTAATTATCATCGGAGCCGCTTATGGTATAGGTCGAATTGCGCAAGGTGCCATGGAAGCTATGGGGCGCCAACCTGAAATTAGCTCAAAAATTCAAACGGCAATGATTATTGCAGCAGCTTTAATTGAAGGCGCAGCTTTATTTGCCATTGTGGTTGCATTAATGAAAGGTTAAAACAACAGCTATGGGATTATTAACACCTGATCCCGGGCTTGTCTTTTGGTCCCTTATCTCGTTTGGAATACTGGTTTTCATTCTCAAGAAATTTGCCTGGAAACCAATCTTACATGCTCTCAAAATTCGCGAAGAAACCATTGAATATGCACTTGGTGCTGCCGAAAAAGCCAGGACAGAAGTAAAAAATCTGGAGGTCACCAAAACGCAGATGATTGAGCAAGCAAAACAAGAACGCGATGGGTTAATCAAAGAAGCCAGGGAATTAAAACAGAATATACTGAATGAAGCGAAATCAAAAGCGCAAACAGAAGCGGACAAAATTATTGAAAGTGCCCGCCTGCAAATACAGCGTGAAAAAGAGGAAGCCATTCTTGAATTAAAACAAAAGGTAGCCGAACTTTCGGTAGATATAGCTGGCAAGCTTTTAGAACAGGAATTGCAAACTACCGATAAACAGAAAACTGTCATTGACAGATATCTGCAAGAGGTGAATTTTAACTAATCAGAGATTCTGGTGACAGATATTGCTTTATGAATAGAAGCTTAATAGCCAACAGATATGCCAAAGCTTTGTTTAAGCTCGCTATTGAACAGGACAATTTGGAGCAAGTTAAAACCGACGTAGTCCTTTTGCAGCAATATTGCAAAGAAGTGGACAGCTTTACGGATATTCTTGTAAGTCCTGTTATCAAGCCAAGTAGGAAAAAGCAAATGTTCCAGGATGTATTCCAAGGCAAAATTGATAAATCAACCATGCGATTGCTTGATTTATTAGTTGACAATAATCGGGAAGAACTATTGACTGACATTAATCGCCAATTCATCCATTTGTTCAAAGACAATAAAGGCATTAAAGAAGTGGCCTTTTACACTGCTGTAGCAATGGAGATGGCCCATATTGATCAGCTTAAGGCATTTTTAAAAGAGCAATTTAAAGCGCCCATTGAATTATCCGTTAAAATCAAGCCCGAATTACTCGGTGGTTTTATATTAACCGTTGACGGAAGAATGGTGGATGCCAGTATCAGTTCAAAACTGAAACAAATAAAAAAAGAATTGCTCAGTTAAACGTTTAACTAAACTCTATTCGATGGATACAATAAGACCGGCGGAAGTATCGGATTTAATAAAAAAACAAATTGCTGGTTTTCAATCAGCTACCGACCTTGAAGAAGTCGGCACGGTACTACAAGTAGGAGATGGTATAGCCCGCGTATTCGGCTTAATGAATGTAAAATCCAACGAATTGGTGGAGTTGGAATCGTGCATGGGTGTCGTTCTTAATCTGGAGCAAGATAATGTAGGCGTCGTTCTATTCGGTTCCTCTCAATTGGTTAAAGAAGGAGATTTAGTTAAACGTACAGGTCGCATCGCTTCTATTAAAGCTGGTGAAGGACTTTTAGGACGTGTCATAAATGCCATGGGTGAACCCATTGACGGTAAAGGACCAATTTCAGGAGAAACCTATGAAATGCCATTGGAACGAAAAGCACCCCAGGTAATTTTCCGACAACCGGTGAAGCAACCCCTCCAAACAGGTTTGAAGGCTATTGATGCCATGATCCCCATTGGTCGAGGACAACGTGAATTGATCATTGGTGACCGCCAAACCGGAAAAACGGCGATCGGTATTGATACCATTATCAATCAACGCTCCTTTTATGAAGCTGGTGAACCGGTGTATTGCATCTACGTAGCTATTGGACAAAAAGCCAGTACGGTAGCCCAAATTGTCAATACACTGGAAAAGCATAATGCCATGGCATATACCATTGTGGTATCTGCCACGGCAGCACATCCTTCGGCCATGCAATTTTATGCACCTTTTTCAGGTACAGCCATTGGTGAGTTTTTTAGAGATACAGGAAGATCAGCATTGATCATTTATGATGATTTATCCAAACAAGCGGTTTCGTATCGGGAAGTGAGTTTGTTGTTGCGTCGTCCGCCAGGTCGTGAGGCCTACCCGGGTGATGTGTTTTATCTGCACAGTCGTTTACTGGAACGCGCTGCCAAGGTCATTGAATCCGATGAAATTGCCGCTAAAATGAACGATTTACCGGAATCATTAAAAAGTATAGTAAAAGGAGGCGGATCACTCACAGCTTTACCAATCATTGAAACACAAGCGGGTGATGTATCTGCATACATCCCTACGAATGTTATATCCATAACCGATGGTCAGATTTTTCTGGAAAGTAATTTGTTCAATTCCGGTGTTCGACCAGCTATAAACGTAGGTATTTCGGTATCCAGGGTAGGTGGTAGTGCACAGATCAAAGCCATGAAAAAAGTAGCGGGTACACTTAAATTGGACCAGGCACAATATCGCGAATTAGAAGCATTTTCTAAATTCGGTTCCGACCTGGATCCTGCCACAATGATGGTTTTGGACAAAGGACGTAAAAATGTAGAATTACTAAAGCAACCTCAATACAAACCCATCAAAGTAGAAGAACAGGTAGCAGTAATCTATTGTGGTACGCAAGGCTTATTAAAAAATGTTCCGGTTGAATCTGTTAAAGCTTGGGAAACGGAATATATTGAAACGTTAACAATTAGGTATCCGGAAGTGCTCATAAATCTTTCAAAAGGTGAATTCAATGACGACATTACCAAACGTCTGACGGAAGTTGCTAAAGATGTAGCTCATCATTTTATTGTCAAAGAATAAGTTGATACTATGGCCAATCTAAAAGACATACGTATTCGCATAAATTCCGTTAGGACCACCAGACAGGTGACTAGTGCCATGAAAATGGTATCAGCCGCTAAATTTAAAAAAGCGCAGGATGACATTACTCATATCCGTCCCTACGTGGAACGATTGGCAGGAATCATCTATGATCTAACCAGTACGTTGGAAGAAGATATTAAATTCGAATGGTCAGAGGAACGAGACCCAAACAAAATACTAATTGTTGCTTTTTCATCCAACAGGGGATTGTGTGGTGCCTTTAACACCAACGTCGTAAAGGAAACGGAGAAAGTCATTCGCTCCCAGTTTCCGGCTCAGTTCAAAAATGGTGACCTGGATATTTTTGCAGTTGGAAAACAAGTACAAAAGCTATTGCGAACTCACGGGTATTCGGTCAAAAAAGACTTTAATGAGATTTACAGTCATCTCAGCTTTGAAGCCGTAGTTAACATCGCCAATGAATTAATGCATGATTTCGAAAGCAAGAAATACGATCGCATTATACTCATCTATAATGAATTTGTAAACGCAGCGCTTCAAATGGTTCAAGCTGAACAGTTTCTACCACTTCAATTGCCTGAATTAGTGAATAACGGGAAAAGCATCACCAATTACATTATCGAACCCGATAAACCTACTTTCATTAAAACCATTATTCCAAAGGCCCTGAAAACGATGTTCTATCGGGTAATACTGGAATCACTGGCATCTGAGCATGGTGCGCGCATGACCTCCATGCACAAAGCCACCGACAATGCCACGGATATGCTGGGTGACTTGCAACTCATGTATAACAAAGCACGACAAGGCGCCATCACCACTGAAATTCTTGAAATTGTAGGTGGTGCAGAAGCATTGAAAAAATAAAAGGGATCTAGTTATACCGATTACAAACCAAAACGATTGATAAAAAATCAATCTGTGCTTTTGTATCGGCATTAACCATTATTATATGCAAAATGATTTATCAATCATTTAGGAATACAATTGGTATTAGATCCCTTTTTTGTTCTTAATAATTCAACGACCGCCCGGTGGCTGCCAGGAAAATATCCAAATCTCTTAATCTATCCTTGATCTTAATCAAGTTGGATAGTTTGATCGACCCAATCTTATAATTGTATTCTGGTCCGCTATATTGCTCAGAAATAACATCAAAGTCAAAATATTCCAATACATCCGCATTAGAATAACGCAGATAAACTTCCATGGCGCCATCCGTATTATAGGAAAAACCACCGGAATAATTCATCTTCTTATACTCGTACTTATAGTTATGCGCCAAAGCTGTAATATCGGACAATACAGCTGAACCGGTCGGATGACCACCTGCGCCTTTTCCAAACATAAACTGTTTATCGTAAGCTTTTCCTTTAATTACAACACCGTTAAACTCATCTTCTACACTATAAATGTACTTATCACGTCCTACAAACCGAGGCAATACAAACAGTGAAATTTTCTTCTCGCCAATGCGTTCTACCTGTCCAACTAATTTAATTTTACGGCCCTTCTCACGGGAATATTGAATATCAAAATCATTGATATTTGATATCCCGTAAGTCAACACATTTTCAGGTTTTACAATCGTTCCGAAACTATGGAGGGTTAAAATAATCAATTTGAACAATGAATCGTATCCTTCCACATCGAATGACGGATCACTCTCAGCAAATCCCAGATCCTGGGCCTCTTTTAGCGCCTGATGATAGGATTGATTATGGTCAAATATCTTGGATAAAATATAATTGGAAGAACCATTCAAAATTCCTGTTACCGATAACATCAAATCATTGTCGTAATACTCCTCCAGATTACGAATAACCGGTATACTACCGCAGGCAGAAGCTTCATAAAGCAATGATACATTGTGCTCTTTTTGCAACTGAATCATCTCCGTCATATTTTCAGCCAACATCTTCTTATTAGCCGAAACAACATTTTTACCGCTTTGAAGCGCGCGTTTTACAATGGTATAAGCTTCATCGGCATTATCAATTAATTCAACCACCGTATTAATGGAAGCATCATTTAGAATAGCATCCTGGTCATAACAGAAAAATTCTTCCGGCAGGCTTCTTTTCTTTTTGTTTTTCACACAAATCTTAGTGATCTCAGCATCAAAAGCAGGGCTCGTTTTAAGGACATCGTATAATCCTTGTCCGACTGCTCCGAAACCGAACAAGCCAATGTTTAATTTTTGTTTCATGTTACCAAATTTGGTTTTTGTGCACTCCTCAATAAGAAATGCATAGCCTGCAATGCTGTGATTGTCATTTCAGGCCATTCAATGGAAAATATTTTGCACTGCAAAAATAATAGTAATTCTGCTATTAAAATAAGGCGCTGTCACAATTAGTGGCTGGTAATGTTACAAAATATTAACATCCACCCTTTTCAGGGTTGTGGTATATTAAAAGAATAATCCTGAAAGGATTGAATGTTAATAACCGCGGGTGAAACCCGTGGTGTAAACAACAAAAACACCACAACCCGGAATGGGTTGAATCAACCAACCTGTAACTATTATAGAGATTGATTATAATTTAGCAAAAGCCTGAATTAAATCTGCTTTAATATCTTCGTAGTGCTCAATTCCTACTGACAAACGTAACAAGCCCGGTTCCACACCTGAGGCCTTTTGCTCCTCCTCCGAAAGCTGTTCATGAGTGGTAGAAGCCGGATGAATAATCAATGTTTTGGCATCACCAATGTTAGCCAAATGACTAACCAACTGAAGACTATCAATAAATTTATCGGCCTCCGCTGTGCCCCCTTTAATTTTGAAACTAAGGACGCCACCAAAACCACGCTTCAAATACTTTTTCGCTAATTTGTGATAGGGACTGGATTTTAACCCTGGATAATTGACATACTCAATCTGTGGTTGTGCTTCCAACCACTCCGCAATCTTTTGTGCATTCTCCACATGACGATCCATTCGCAAGGATAAGGTTTCGAGCCCCTGAATCAACAAAAAGGAATTGAACGGACTTAGGGCCGAACCATAATCACGCAAGCCCTCAACCCGCGCCCGAATAATAAACGCCATGTTTCCATAGGGACTATCGGCCCCAAAAGTCTCCCAAAACTTCAAGCCATGATACCCTTCAGAAGGCTCTGTTAAAAGCGGAAATTTTCCATTGCCCCAATTGAAGTTTCCACCATCCACAATGACACCGCCAATGGAAGTACCATGACCACCGATCCACTTGGTGGCCGATTCAACCACCACATTGGCGCCATGTTCAATCGGACGGAAAAGATACCCCGCCGTTCCAAAAGTATTGTCAACAACCAATGGAATCTCATGCTTTTGAGCAATGGCCGCAATCCGTTCAAAATCTGGAATATTAAACTGTGGATTACCAATTGTTTCAATGTAGATCGCTTTGGTATTTTCATCAATGGCCGCTTCAAAATGTGCCGGCTCATCGCCTTCCACAAATTTAACTTTGATGCCTAAGCGCTTAAATTGCACTTTAAATTGATTATAAGTACCCCCATACAAATAGGAAGTGGATACAAAATTATCACCTGTTTCCAGAAAATTGGTTAAGGCAATAAACTGAGCCGCCAGACCGGATGAAACAGCCAATGCGCCCACACCGCCTTCCAAAGCAGCAATGCGCTTCTCAAACACATCAGTGGTCGGATTTTGAATACGGGTGTAGATATTACCAAACTCTTTTAATCCAAAGAGATTAGCTGCATGTTCGGCATCCTTAAATAAATACGAACTTGTTTGATAAATGGGCACTGCTCTGGATAAAGTAGTTTCATCTACTTCTTGTCCTGCATGCAGCTGCAATGTCTCGAATTGATAATTTGTCATCGTGAAACTGTTTTTATGATTAATGTTTTACATCAACACTCAACAACTTGCTGCGACGCATCGGGATCTGTAAGTTTTTATTTTCTTTTGTGGTTAGATACGATGCGTCGTGACAACTATTTTGTCATCATGCACATCATATCCATCATACCGTTTTGGTATTGTTTCGTCCCTTGCCGGGGAGCGAACTGAGAAGTAATGATATGAACTGCTATTTGTTTCATATTGATGCTTACAAATAAAGAGATTTTGATCTTGATTTCAAATACTAATCCTGCATTTTTTCGATTAACACATTTTTTCCTGGTTTGCAATCATTATTTTTCCACCACCCATCCATTCCATCATCTTTGCAGGTCCGGAGCTCATCTTTGCAGCAGAGCGACCACCATTTGCAGGCAAATAGCCCACCCTTTGCTGTGAAATCCCCACCCTTTGCAAGGAAATGAGTACCCTTTGCAGCCCAATGAGCGAGTCATTGCAGTGAGTTGACTATCCTTTGCAGAAAGAATAACCATCATTGCAGCTAAAGTACCCGTATTTGCAGGGGTGGTTCAAACGCTGAAAGTCGGGAGTTTATTTAAAAATATACCTGAAACCACATAACCAGTGAAACTTCAGGCGCAGTCAGAGAAAAATCGTGCCATGTAGGAGGTTCATTTTAAAGAAGCTGCTAAGCAATTACAAAAATTTATTTTTTTTTTTGAGATGATGTGAAAGTTTCTCTTCCCAATGTGGATCTAAGAGATATAAACATTAAAACGAAAGAAGATGAAAAAGATGATGATTGTAGTAATTGGCCTAATTGCCTTTGCATTGTCAAATCCTGACACACATGCACAAACAACTACTAAAAAGGAAGTGACCAAAACCCAAACCACTCAGGCTTCAAATCCACAACAGAACAAGGGTACGTTTTATGTGGACAAGAATAACAACGGTACTTGTGACAATTATGAGAATGGTAATGGCAGGCAAGGACAACGAAACGGGCAAGGCAAGGGACGCGGTAACGGACGCGGTAATGGACAAGGGCAAGGCCGAAACTTTGTAGATGCCAATAATGATGGTATTTGTGACAACGCAAACAACTCCAACTGCAAAAACAGACGGATGCGTCAAAGAAATAGCAACTGTAGACGAAGTTCAAATAACTAATTTGTACTTTTAGTGAGAATTCACTCATCTATGGTTTCACAAACAGATCAGCAGCTTGTCACGGAATTTTTGGAAGGTAACAATCATGCCTTCCGACTATTGACGGAACGATATCAGCAAAAGGTATTTACCATTTGTATAGGTTTTACCCATGACAAGGATGAGGCCAATGATGTGAGTCAGGAGACTTTTATTGAAGTCTTTCGATCGCTCCCGAAATTTCGGGGGCAATCGTCATTTTCCACCTGGCTGTATCGAATTGCGGTTACCAAATCGATGAAATTTGTTCAACGGGATCGATTTAAGAAATTCAAATTATCA
Organism: Marinilabiliaceae bacterium; assembly: GCA_016342595.1. GTDB lineage: Bacteria > Bacteroidota > Bacteroidia > Bacteroidales > Marinilabiliaceae > JAEINY01. The sequence goes on along the minus strand of JAEINY010000017.1, from coordinate 23,057 downwards.
CTTGATAGCCTGGCCGATACGATCGGTTATGAACAATCTGATACGGGTAATTTAGCCGATGACCGGATCAATCGGCAGGAGACTAAAAAGATGTTGAAGAAAGCGTTATCATCGTTACCGAAAAAACAACGCATTGCATTTGTCTTAAACAAGTACAAAGAGTTGACCAATACTGAAATATCAGAGATCATGACCCTCCCGGTGGCCACTGTGGATACACTCATTCACAGGGCGCGGAAGAACATGAAACATTACATCATTAAATATGGCGGAAATTATGGGATGTAAAGAAATCAGAAATAATCTGTCTGACATTTCCAATGAACAGGAAATGACCGAAGAAATGCGGGCACATCTTTCGTCATGTCCCGATTGTAATCGCGCCTGGGAATATATCCTCGAAGCAGAAAACCTGATTAAATTGGAGAAAGAGGAAAAAATATCTCCTTTCTTCATGACGCGTCTTGAAGCAGCTATTGAATCAAACCATGAGCAAGAGGTTCGTTTTTACAATATTATTAAACCAAAACTTGCTGCGTTTATGATCGTGGCAGGTATGTTAATCGGTATCGTACTACCATTTGTATTTCAAACCTCGTATGAGAGTAAAATGGAACCCACTCAGGAAGAATTTCTTTTCTTTGAGATGGCTGTTGAACCCAATGAAATGGATTTATTAAATGAACTATCCTGATTATGAATAAACGAATTCTCATCCTTTTTTCAGTGCTATTAATTGGCACACTGGCGGGTTTAGGAGGCTATTTTATAATTAAAAATTTTATAAAACCACCGATTACCTATGACCAAACATCGGCATCAGCATCCGGTGAGCAAGATTTTATGGGCAGAGGGATATGCAGGCGACTGAATTTCACACCTGATCAAAAGGAAACAGCACAAAAAATGGAGTCCGATTATCGTCAAAAACTCTCTGTACAATTATCTCAATTGGATTCGTTAAGAGGGGTAATGATCCAAACACTCATTCAGGATTCGGAAAATGAACCATTACTAAATAAAATAACAGCCTCTATTGGAGAACACCATGTACAAATGAAACAGATTACCATTGGACACATCCAACAACTGCGATCCATTTGTACTGAAGAACAAAGTCAGAAATTAAACTCCATGCTTGAAGAGCTGTTGGACTATCCTCAATATGGCAATAAAAATCAGGGCCACGGTCAAAAAAATATGAAACGAAGACGACACAGAAGAGGACGAAACTAACTTCTTTTTAAATAACTAGTACTAATAAATAGGCCTTTATACGGTGCCAACGTACTCCTTCATGGTTGTAAAAGGATAATCCTGAAAGGATTGAATATGAATGGCCGCGGGTGAAACCCGTGGTGTAAACAGGAAAAGCACCACAACCCGGAATGGGATGAATCAACCCACCTTTAACTATGATTAAGCCTTTAGTTTTATAAGTAACCCGATACAAACAAATTTTAGATCTGGATTTTGATACTAACTAATTCATTTGGCCTACAAATATTTTATTGAGATATCTCTCTACTACCACATACCAATAATCTTCAGACCCGTGTTTTATTATTGTATCCACTTTTTTTCTATCACTCTAAAATTTCATTGCGTTAATTTTTAACCGCATTCAAAAAAAGGCTACTATCAAATTTCTTCCCCGATTATCTCTTTTTTTTCAATTTACAGGTAGGGTACTATCAAATTCAAACGGACTGTAAGTGTAAACTTAATTTGTCAATTATTCCTTATCCCTTAATCATTTCAGCCGATGAAAAACAGTTTTAACCTATTGATTTTGGTATCAATAAGAATTAAATTTACGGGGCCAAAAAAATGAGAGCAAAACGCAACCTTTTGCCATTTACTTCATCATACATTTACGATGATAAGATATTGGACTAATATTTGAAGTATTTTTATTACTAACTTAACTAATAATCACTACCCAATGATGATGAGAATTTTTAGCCAACTGGCTGCCAGCTTGCAAAACATTGATATTCCCATTCGCTTTCTGATCCTTCAGTTTTTCTTACTGACCCTCTTCCTGTTCATTATTATTTTTTAATTCTCTTTCACCCAGCCTAAAATTACTTTTCTTCAAAAACATTTAAACTCCCCGATTATTCACCGAGGAGTTTCCTTTTTTTTAAAAAGCTATATCAGGATATTTTTCACCCAGAATTTTCAGATTTTTTGTAATCATCCCATCCCGCTGAATAACACAACCATTGGTATTACCACCATCTTCCGGCGTATTTAATACATAGTCTAACAGTTTATCAAGCGTGGTTGTAGCCACATGCATACGCGTATCTGAAGATGCATAGTAAATAAAAACCTTACCATCTTCATCCAATATCCACCCATTAGAAAAAGTAACATTGGATACATCTCCCACACGTTCATCACCAAGGGGTTCAATAAAATGACCTCCCGGTCGTTTGATCACTTTTTCAGGATGATTGAGGTCCGTCAAAAAACAGTACAAGGAATACCGTAAACCTGCAGCTGTGCGCCGAACACCATGCGCCAGATGCAACCATCCGTGTTCTGTTTTTAGCGGAGCAGGCCCCTGGCCATTTTTCACTTCTCTCACGGTATGGTAGGTACGCGGATCAACCATGACTTCTTCATCAATCCTGGCATTGTCCATGGAATTGGTGAAACCAACACATATACCGCTATCCCCGGTATCGATAAAGCCCATTTGAGGACGCGTATAGATCATGTATTGTCCATTCACATATTCCGGATGCAACACACAATTACGTTGCTGAGAGGCGTTGGATATGAGATCGGGCAGACGCTCCCAATTCTTTAAATCTTTGGTTCGGGCAATCCCACAACTGGCCAAAGCGGCTGAACTATCTTCTGGTTTGGATACATCCTTCCGTTCTGCACAAAACAAACCATAAATCCAACCATCTTCATGCTGCGTCAGGCGCATATCATATACATTCATCTCCGGATCCTCTGTTACCGGCATCACAATGGGATGATCCCAGAACTTGAAGTTATCCACTCCATTAACACTTTCGGCCACGGCAAAGAAAGATTTCACATCAAAACCTTCTACTCTAAGCACCATCAGATATTTCCCATCGAGCTTTATAGCACCTGCATTAAAGGTGGTATTCACACCCAATCGCGTCATTAAATGAGGATTGGTTTCGACGTTGAGATCGTATCGCCAAAACGGAGGCGTGTGATCACGTGTGACAATGGGATATTTATAGCGGTCATAAATACCATTACCATTTTTCTGCTTTTTATTGTTCCTGGATATTAGTTTATTATACTCCTTAAAAAGCTTTCCTACCCGTTTATCGAATTTTGATGATTCCATTTTTCAAATATGTTGAAATTGATAATAACAGATTTACTCGTTTTCTAATTTATTCAACCAATTCACTTTTAAAATATATGAGGTAATCACAATAACGACAAAGGCTATAATCGCATTATTATACTGCCTGATCACCACGAAGATTGGGAAAATAATCAATGCCATCTGCCAAATTACACCAATGCCTGTATTGAGCATGTCTCTTTTAAAGGATCTATTCGGTTTAAAATTAGAATCTTCTTGTTTAACGAGTTGATCAATCGGTTTCCAAAATCCCCAGGGACGAACCGTTTTATAAAATGATTTGAGCACTTCTTCATCATCTGCAGGCGTCAATAAACACCCCACTACAGAACCGAAGGTCGAGAGTGGCAGAATAATGAAAGGGAAAGCTAAAATAACTGATAAATCAGGAAACAATTGAGGTACCAGAAAGGAGGCCACCAAACCTGCTATCATACCCCAGAAATAGCCATAGCCGTTAAAACGCCACCAGATCCACTTGAGGAAATTAGAGGCTGCATACCCCCCAAACAAGGCGGCTGTTAACCATTGTAAAATATCATTGATGGAAGAAACAAAAAAGCCAAATGAAATACCGACCACCACAACCAAAATAGAGGCCAGGTAACTCATCCGTACATAAGTCTGATTGGAGGCATTGGGGTTGATAAACTTCTTATAGATATCGTTTACAATATAAGCAGGACCTGCGTTCACATTGGCCGCAAACGTGGACATAAAGGCCGCAATTAATCCTGCCAGGATAATTCCTAAAACACCCGCCGGAATAAAATTCTTTAAGGCAAATGGTAATATTTTTTCAAAGTCAAGTTGACCATCCGCTAATAATTGCTGGGGTTCAAAATAAACCAGGGCAATTATCGCTAAACCAGCAATCATAAAATAACGGGGAATGAACAATACCAAGGATACAAATCCACTCATCATGGCCGATTCTTTAGGCGTTTTAGTCGCTAAGACACGTTGCATGTCATAACCCGGCACAGGACCGGCAATACTCACTAAAATACCCCTGAAAATAACGATCATCATGAATACGGAGAACAACTCGTATCCATCGCTTCCTATTTTAGCATTGAGGGCTTGATTCACCTGCTCCGGAAAGGTTGTCCAATTGAGATCCAGTTTCCAGCCAAACCATAAATTATCCCACCCACTGGGTACTACCGCATGCAATTGTTCAGGCGATACCAAATTCATGGCAATAACACCAATAAGGATACATGAAACTGTCATCACCAGGAACTGAAGCACTTCCGTCATCACCACACTGTACATACCTCCTTTGACAACATATAAGGTGGTAATCCCCATAATGATGAGGGCATACATTCGCTCCGAAGGAATCATGAATCCCAAGATAGAAACGGATAAATCCCAAGGTAAAAACATGATGGCAAATTTTCCGATACCTTCGAATGAATAAGCAATGAAACCGATCACTGCTACTAAAGCAAAAATGACGACGCTAATATGTGATAACTTCGTTCCCCTGGAATCTCCAAAACGGGTTTTCAACCATTCAGCACCGGTTAACACATTGGACCGACGCATCCAAACAGCTAGAAAAACCATCAGAATAACCTGATTCCATACGGGCCATAACCAGGGTATGAAAACACTTTTAATACCATAAATAAACATGATGGCCACCATCCACATGGTACCGGTAATATCAAACATACCAGAGGCATTGGATAAGCCTAACATGTACCAGGGAATCGTTTTCCCACCCAAAAAGTAACTATCTAAGTTTTTAGAGGCCTTCTTGGAAATAATAAAACCGATGAAAACGGTTAAAACAAGGTATCCGAAGATAATGAGCAAATCAACAAATTGTAGTGTCATTTTATAGAAATTGGTTAAAAAAAACATCTGATCTTAAAAGATCAGATGTTGTTAAAATTATCGATAACTATCAACTAATGATTGGATGCCTAATTGAGAGGCTAAGTCACTGTCTTTATTAGTTGTTTCAAAATAAACAACGACATCGGTGTTGGGTAACAAATCAAAGTAATTGTTACTCCACCAGCCATCAACGCTTTTGGCATTCAAATAGATATTCTTAGCTAATTGATTACTTTTCAATGTTACTTTATAACCATTGGCAGCTTTTTCAACCCTGGTACTAATCGTTGGTTTGGCTAACTTCAGATCCTTCGGCCTGGTGAAATAATGCAGATTATCAGCTATAATCTTACCACTATTCATCAATTCTACTTTAAGTACGGCATTTTGGGGATCAGCTCCATTTAAAAGATCCGATATTTTCTTATCATAAATCTTAGTACTGATATTTCCTTTTGCCGTCACATCAATAGATGCTTCATTGAGCACATTACCAGTGAAATCAATCAAAGTCAGTTTCAACATACCTGATGTATCTTTTAATAAATCGGAAACTAAGTAGATACTAAGCTGGTCATTGTCCTGATCTGTACTCAAAAATAAGTTATCATAGGCCTTACGTACGAAATAATGCATGGCCTTCCAACGTCCGTAATAATCCACACTGGCCCAGGAAACAACCGGCCAGCAATCATTAAACTGCCAATAAAGCGTCCCCATACTATATGGCATAGCCTGACGGTGAGCAGCAATACCGGTCATCATACCTTCGGCCTGTAATACCTGGCTCACATACACAAATGACTCAAAATCTTTTGGCTGACGATAGTCGCGCAACAAGTATTCTTCAATGGTTTGGTTACCAATTGGATGTTTTTGATGAGTGCGCATCACATCAGAGGCCAAATCCTGATCTTCCGGTTTAGAGAAAGAATTAATGGTATTCATGTCTGGAAATGACTGAAAGCCAAACTCGCTCATGAAACGGCTCACTTTCTTCTTGTACATGTCAAAAGGCTCTTTGCCCCACCAAACACCCCAATAGTGATTATCACCCGTAGTAAGAGATTCGTTATGTCCCCAACCATAGGAGGGAGAGGAGGGCCAATAACCACGCGTCGGATCTTTCTCAGCTAATACCTCCGGCAAAAGTTTATGGAATAAACGATCATAATCATTATAGATCTTTGCTGAATCTTGTGAAGAATAACCTCTCGATTTTTGCCATCCCCAATCTTGCCATCCGTTGTATATTTCATTATTTCCACACCACAAAACAATAGAGGGATGATTGCGCAATCGTTCCACATTTTGAACCGCTTCTTCACGTACTGTACTGATAAATGCTTCATCGCCGGGATACATGGCACAGGCAAACATGAAATCCTGCCATACCATAATGCCATTCTCATCACACAGGTCATAGAACTTTTTATTCTCGTAAATTCCACCACCCCAAACGCGTAACATGTTAAAATTTGCCTTCACCGCATCTTGAATGGTACGCTCATAAACGGCATCATCCACGCGTGTCAGGAAACTCTCTGATGGAATATAATTGGCTCCCTTAGCAAACACAGGAACACCATTTAACCGGAAGAAGAAACTACGACCAAACTCATCGTCTTGCTGAACCAGTTCAACTGTACGTAACCCAATGCGATCTTCAATTTTATCCGTTCCATTAGCTGTCATCAATTCAATAGAAACAGGGTATAGGTGGGCCTCACCCAAACCATGGCTCCACCACAACTCCGGATTATCAATTTCAAACTCTATGTTTTTAGATTGAACACCTTCCTTCAGCAGCACTGATAATTCAACGGATTTAAAGCTATTATCAAGGCTGGAAACTTTAATGGTGGCTGTTCCTGCCTCAACTACATTTAAGTTCACTTCAGCCTTTACAGTCGCCTTTTGATCATTCAACTCCTTCTGAACCAGAAAGACATTCTCGATTTTAGCTGTGGAATAGCTTTCGATGTGCACCGGCCGCCAGATACCAGCAGTTAAAAACTTCGGTCCCCAATCCCATCCAAAATGATAGGGGGCTTTACGGGAATGTACCCGTTCATCTTCAGGCAGACTATAAGCCAACCTTTCAGCTTGCTCTTTATTATAAGACTCCGGTGATCGAAAATAGACTTTTAAGTGATTCTCGCCATCATTCACAAGGTCTTTAATAGTCACTGTCCAGGCACGATACATATTATCCGCTTGCAAAACTTCCTGATCGTTCACATAGACTTTGGCATGAGTATCTAAACCCTCAAAGACTAAATTAAGTTGATCGGCCGATTTTTGACTTTCATTAATCTGAAAATAGGTTTCATAAATCCAATCCTTTTCATTGATCCATTGCTGTTCCTTTTCATTACTCCGATAAAAAGGATCTCCAATGATACCATTGTTTAACAAGTCAGTATGTACTACACCCGGCACTACTGCAGGCATTTTTTCACTTTTATCAGCTTGTACAAACGACCAACCCTCATGAATGTATTCTTTATGTACGAGAGGTGTTGTATTCTGCTTCTGACAACCAAAGGTCATGACAGCCACACACACCACAATTAATAAGTAAGATAGCTTTTGCTTCGTAATCATATATTTATCATTATTTGTTTTCTCTTCTCAAAACATCAAATACAATTAAAGGAGAGAAAGGGCACGGTCATTTGACTGTCTAATCTGATAACGTAGAATTAAACCGACTACCCTTACACCGCTTTTTCATTTTTTATTGCCTTGGATAAGATGGGGGATAGGCTTCCGGATTTACCCAAAGTAATGTATTAGGCTGAGCTCCCATCACAAATTCCAAAGTACCTCCATTCAAAATATCTTGATGAGCGATCCATGATTTCTCAAGTGCTTTGCCATTAAGAGTGACTGACTGAATGTATTTATTTGCTGCTCCACTATTCTGACTAATCACGTTAAAAGTTTTTCCATTTGGAAGACTCAAGGTCGCTTCCTCCCATAAAGGCGTTCCGATCACATAAATACCATCAGCCGGGTTAACCGGATAAAAACCCAAAGAGCTAAAAATATACCAGGATGACATCTGTCCACAATCTTCATTACCACAGTGCCCATTAGGTACGGGTTTATATTGCGTTTCCATGATTTCACGCAGTAGTTTCTGTGATTTCCAGGGTTTGCCCAGATAGTTATATAAATAACCCACATGATGACTGGGCTCGTTTCCATGAGCATATTGCCCGATCATTCCGGTGCTAAAAATAGGTAAGTCATCCGCATCTTCAGGATGGTAAGTAAACATGCTGTCCAACTTGGCTTCAAAGGGTTGAAACCCTCCGGTGGTCTTTATCAATCCCTGAATATTATGAGGCACAAACCAGAAATAATGCCAGGCATTACTCTCACAAAAATGATCGGTATAATCCTTCGCTACAAATTTCTCAATAAAACGCCCATCGGCATATTTAGGACGCATAAAAGTAGACGCTTCATCGTAGTGATTTTTCCAAAAATCAGCACGTTTCATGAAATAAGCGTAATCCTCATTCTTATCCAGGGCTTTTGCCAATTGAGCGATGCACCAATCATCATATGCGTACTCCAATGTTTTAGATACTGACCAGTTTTCATGATCGAATGAAATAGGCACATATCCCAATTCTCTATATTCCTTAATCCCGTGCGCATCATCCATGGCATTGGATTTACAAGCCTCAAAAACTTCCTGGAGATCAAAATCAGATAGCAGTCCTTTGTAATAGGCATCCACAATCACAGGAATGGCATGGTAACCAATCATCATATTGGTTTCATTCCCCTGCATAGACCACACCGGCGTTAAGCCTGTTTCCCGATAATGACTCATCATGGAATGAATCATATCCTGCACCCGCTCAGGATGCATAACGGTATAAAGTGGATGGGCTGCCCTAAAAGTATCCCACAATGAAAAGGTATCGTACTTTTTATACCCCTCAGCTTTGTGATATTGACCATCGGCACCTTTATACATACCATCCGGATCGCTTAAAAGGGTAGGCGCCAACATGGATTGATACAAGCCGGTATAAAAGGTTTGCTTCCACTCCAGGTTAGACGATTTGATTTTAATCTTGGAGAGTTCTTGCTCCCAAACATCAGAAGCTGCCAACCGGGCTTTCTCAAAATCCCAATGGGGCACTTCCTGATTTACACTTTTACGCGCACCCTCAATGCTAGCTGACGAAACACCTAATTTCACCATCACTTTTTCAGATTCCTCCGTATTAAAAGCCACTTTTACTTTGGTGTGCTTGTTTTTGACTTCCTTTCCTTCAGTTAATTTATTGGCTGCATACAACTCCACCAACTCAAAAGGCTTTGAGAAACGCGCTACAAAAAATACCCGTTGATCAGGAGCCCAACCACTTGAGAAACGATAACCCACGATGGTTTGCTTATCTTCTACTTTCAGATAAGTATCGGTGGGCCCATCCCAATTAAGCGAATATCCCAGATCAATGATAAATCCGGATTGTTCATCTTTAGGAAAAGTATATTGATGAATACCTGTTCGTTCTGTTGCTGTTAATTCGGCATTAATCCCAAAATCCTTTAACATTACCTGGTAGTAACCTGGTTCAGCATGTTCAGCATCATGCGAGAAACGACTGTAGGGACGAAATCCATTTTCCTTTATCGTTTTCGTTGCTTTAGAATTGATGGGTGTTAACAAGATATCGTACAGATCACCAGCACCTGTCCCGGTCAAATGCATGTGACTAAATCCGCTAATGATGGTATCCGGATAATAATAGCCGGCGATGCGATCCCAACCTGATAAACCCATGTCAGGACTGAGCTGAACCATACCAAATGGCACAGTAGCGCCTGGGTAGGTGTTACCCGGACCATCGGTCCCCATAAACGGATTAACGTAAGAAGTTAGCCGTTCTGGCTGTGGCTGATCAGAAGAACAACCCATCACCAGAACAACTAAAATCACTATGAAAAAACTACTTACTATTTTATACATGAAATATTCGTTTTTATCGTTCAATAATTATTTCGTCAGAGAATATCCAAGGTCGATTGCCTGCTCCCGGATGCCAATCGGGTAATTGAGGCAAACCTTTCGCTTTTACTTTCACATATTTGGCATTTACTTTTATCAGTTCCGTTGCGAACTCCACACGTTGCACTTGACGATCATCTGAGGTGATCGGGTTCTTAACGATGCTAACCGTTTTGTAGGATTTACCATCACTTGAAACAGATACTTCTAAAGACTCCGGTAAGAAAATCCAGGAACCTGTATTCTGTAAAAAACCAACTGAAACACGATTAACCCTTTCCTTGCGACATAACTGAATCGTCGCTTCCATGTCGGTATTAAATCCCAGCCAATGCCCATCGTGGAAATTATCAGAGCCTAACTCGCCATTTAAAAGGGCAAGCTCTCCCATAGCTTTATAATTACCAGCCGGGGGCCAGGATAAATGAATCAACGGACAACCGGACCCCCCTTCATTAAAGATAGCCCGGATGTAATGGCGTTTAAATTCTTCACTGGTTTTCATTCCTTTCACAAAACCTTTAGCTCTCAACGTAGTTGTTTTGCGGAGTGTAATTGGTTTACTGTAGACCTTTGAGTTTTCATCGGGTTCAGAACCGTCCAGTGTATAACGTATTTGAGAATCTTTGGAATAACTATTCAAAGTCACGTGTTTGTGCTTCCCAAACAGAACCAAATCATCATTGGCAAAAGGAATAAACACGACCGATTCCTCCAATGGTTTAATATTCCAATTGGATGGATTGGCTCTGTTGACCGGTCGGTCTTCAACAGCGGAACCAAACTTTTTATTGGGTTGATGTCCCATCTCAAAAACTATTTCCCCACCTTTTTCAATAACTTCATGGCTCAGATAACTTTTGGTGTAGTTGCTTCCATTTAAAGATGCCGATTGGATATAAATATTATCGCTATTCACATTATTCGTCACAAAGGAAAAGGTATTTCCATTCTCCAGGTTCAAAGTAACTTTATCAAAAATGGGCGAACCAATGGTATATTTGCCATCACCCGGCGTAACAGGATATAATCCCATGGCCGAAAAAGCATACCAGGCAGACATCTGGCCACAATCCTCATTGCCACACAATCCGTCAGGCTGAGCGCTATACAACGAATCCATAATCAAGGTCACCTTTTCCTGTGTCTTCCATGGCTGACCAGCATAGTTGTACAAATAAGCCACATGGTGCGATGGTTCATTACCTTGAGCGTATTGTCCTAATAAGCCCGAAATATCGTGGGCATCATCATTGGTACGCACCGATTCAAGGTCAAATAATTCATCTATTTTCGCTACAAAAGCCTCATCGCCACCATACAATTCCATTAAAGTATTCATATCATGGGGTGCAAAAAAAGTGTAATGCCATGAGTTACCTTCTGTAAAATCACCCGATCCCAGAATACTACTTTCGATGGGGTTAAAAGGGGTACGCCAGGCACCATTAGCAGCACGCCCCCGCATGAAACCAATCTCTGTATCAAATACATTTTTATAAGATTGAGCACGTTTGGAGAAAAGCGCATAATCCTTCTTTTTTCCCAGAGCGTTGGCCATTTGGGCAATGCACCAATCATCGTAAGCATATTCCACTATTTTGGAAACACTATTTCCTTCACGTTCCATAGGGATGAAACCTAAGTTTTTATAATCTGCCAATCCGATGTGATTCATATTGGCTGACTTTTTCATGGCTTCAAAAGCTTTCTCAGCATCAAAATTACGATATCCCTTTTGCCAGGCATCCCAAATAACCGGAATGGAATGATAACCAATCATAGTGCCTGTTTCATTACCTGCTAATTCCCAAACGGGTAATAATCCATGTTGCTCAGACTGAACCAGCATGGTTTGAATAAATTCTTCATTTTTCTCCGGAGCCATCAATGTAAACAACGGATGCGTAGCTCTAAATGTATCCCACAGCGAAAAGATATGGTACATGTTATGTGCATCGCTTTGATGAATTTGTTTATCCATTCCACGGTATCGGCCATCCGCATCTGAAAATAGGTTAGGTGTTATACTGGCGTGGTAAAGTGACGTATAGAACACCGTCTTTTGTTCATCCGTACCTCCTTCCACTTCAATTTTAGATAACTGCTGGTTCCACAATTCACGTGCCGCATCCTTGTATTGATTAAAACTCCAGTGAGGTGCTTCGTCCGCCAGATTACCACGAGCGCCATCAACATCCACAGCCGAAATACCAACTTTAACCACTACCTCTTCATCATTAGATGTGGCAAAGTCAAGTATTACTTTGGAAAATTTTCCTTTAGCGATATCACCATTTGTGACTAGACGGCCATCAGCCGAAAGATGATATGCTTTAAATTCCTTAGAGAACTGAGCCACAAAATAGACATTTTGATCGGCCGCCCAGCCCTGAGAACGCCGTAAGCCCACCAGCTCATTATTACCATTTACTTTTATCCAACATCCTTTAGGCGAATCCGAAATACCATGTTGTAAATCAACAATGATCCGTGCCTCCTGACTTTTGGGAAAGCGATACCGGTGAATCCCGGTACGTGGAGTGGCCGTTAACTCTGCCTTTATTCCGTAATCGTCTAGTATAACTTCGTAGTAACCTGCCTGTGCTACTTCGGTGGTGCGTGAAAAACGAGATCGGTACCCTGCATCAGGATCTTCTTTCATCCCCGCTTCCCATTTGAGCTCCCCGATATATGGCATCACCAAAATATCGCCCAGGTCAGCGCCTCCCGTTCCGCTCAGGTGCGTGTGTGAAAACCCAATAATAGAACTATCTGAGTAATGATATCCACTGCACCAGTCCCAACCTTCTGTCCCCGTATCGGGACTTAACTGCACCATCCCAAAAGGAGTGGTCGCTCCGGGAAAAGTATGGCCATGTGCCGCGGTCCCAATCATGGGATCGACATATTGAGTTAGATTATTTTTCGAATGCTTTCCACATCCTGCCAAAATCAAAATCCCTACCAGGTAAACAAGTCGAAACGTCTTCATTGAATTGCCTTTTATATTCTGTTTTTCTATTACACTACACTCACGTTTTTCCTACTTACAAAAAAAGGGGTGTTTGATCAATTTAATGGGGGATACAAGTTCAGATTCGTGAACATTTAAAAATCTGCAGATTAATAATTGCTAAAAATAACTGAAATGCCTTTCTACAATGGAATTGCATTTCCTTTAAAGATAGCGCAAATCCAAACCAAGTTCCACTACTGCATAACTTTTTGCATTAATTATGCCTTAAAACAAGGTTATTAAATTGAAATTTTTACATCTTTGACCCGCGAAAATCAGACGCTTTATTGATAGGAAAAACTAAATATAGCATAATTACTTAAGCTGCTTTTGAACACACTTTACAATTATGAGTTATTCTTTGCTTGATTTTTTAACGTTGGTGGGATCCCTGGGAATGTTCCTGTTCGGGATGAAGATGATGAGTGAAGCCTTGCAAAAGGTTGCCGGAGGACGCATGCGCAAAATTCTATCTGCCATGACTTCTAACCGGTTCTTGGGAGTAGTAACCGGATTCCTGGTCACTACCATTATTCAGTCCTCCTCAGCCACAACTGTTATGGTTGTGAGTTTTGTAAATGCCGGACTGATGACCTTGGTAGAGTCCATCGGCGTTATTATGGGTGCCAATATTGGAACTACCATCACAGGCTGGTTGATTACATTACTGGGTTTTAAGGTTAATATTAGTGCCTATGCACTACCATTGATTGGATTAGGATTACCCTTAATTTTCTCAAAATCAACCACACGCCGCTCCTGGGGAGAATTCTTAGTGGGCTTTGCCTTGCTGTTTTTAGGTCTTGATTTCTTAAAAGGAGCGGTTCCTGACATTAATCAGAACCCTGAAGTGTTAAGCTTTTTGCAGCATTACACGAATCTGGGATTCGGATCAACCCTCATCTTTTTGTTTATTGGGACATTACTAACGGTAGTTATTCAATCGTCCAGTGCCACCATGGCGCTTACATTTGTGATGTGTAACCAAGGTTGGATCTCCTTTGAACTGGCGGCTGCGATGGTGATGGGCGAAAACATCGGGACTACTATTACGGCCAATGTGGCAGCGGCCGTTGGAAATGTATCGGCTAAACGGGCAGCCCGGGTACACTTTCTCTTCAATATGCTTGGAGTTGTTTGGATGCTGGCCATTTTCACCTTCTTTATTGATGGCGTAAATAGCATAGTGATCCGTCATAACGGCATATCACCTACTGAAAATCCGGCCGCGATACCAACAGCGTTAGCTATTTTCCACACCTCGTTCAATATTTTGAATGTTCTCATATTCATTTGGTTTGTGCCATTATTTGAAAAAGTGGTGATGAAAATGGTGCCGTCTCACGAAACAGAGGAAGAAGAGTTCCGTTTGAAATTCATTACGACCGGCATGTTATCCACTGCGGAACTATCGATTATGCAAGCGCGTAAAGAACTTCACTTCTTTGGAAAACACTCTAAAAAGATGTTTGGGTTTGTGCGAAAACTGATGGATGAGCAAAAAGACAAAAAGTTCAATAAGATCTATACACGCATCGAAAAATACGAAGATATTTGCGATAATGTGGAAGTCGAAATTGCCAATTACCTGACACAGGTGAATCAAGGTAAATTAAGTGACTTAGGCCGGAAACGTTCCCGTGCCATGCTTGAGTTAGTGGATGATTTGGAGAGTATTGGTGATAGTAACTTTAACCTCGCCCGTACGATTAACCGGATGAGAAGTGGTAAAATTCAATTCTCTGAAGAGATCCTCAAAAAACTGGAGTTAATGTTTGACCTGGTGGATGAATCCCTTTTGATAATGACCGAAAATCTTGATGATAATGTGGATGCAGTAAATATTTCCCGTGCCAAGGAATTGGAAATGGAAATTAATAACTATCGCAACCAGTTGAAAAATGAGCACCTGGATAACATTAAAAATGGAAAGTATTCATACGAAGCTGGAATCATCTTCAATGATTTATTCTCAGAGTGTGAGAAACTGGCTGATTATGTGATTAACGTATCTGAAGCCCTTTATAATGTGAAACCTCAATAATATTGAGATATATAATATTTAAAAAAGCGACTCTGATGGGTCGCTTTTTTCATTTAATCAGAAGGTAACTTAAAAAGCTGCTCTTTCGTCACCTCTGAATATTCAAATTTAGGCACATTTTATTAGTACACATCAGATTTATACCGTTTACTAATCAAAATGCGCCTTTAGTGCGTTTCACTTCTAAACGCCCTTTGATTATGTATCGGCATTATACCAGTGCAATTTGATATTCAAATGGTAATATACCCCATAGACAGAGCTAAAAAACTGAAGCCTTTTCCTTTTTTAGTCGAAGAGCTCACATTTTTTTAAAACCGCCTGGAAAAAAAGGAAATTAAGCTGGTAAAAAGCCAGAATTATTTAGCTCAAAAGGAGAAAATCCTGGCAAAAAGCTAGCTTTATCTCGTTTTTTCACCGGAACTTTCACGAAAAAACAAGGCGACAGAGCAACAAAGCCAGGTAAACGAGCAAATTTTGGAAGTTGTCGAGTGTTTTCAAGTAAGGCATACGAATCAACAAAGCCTAAATTTCAGTTTACTCACCCTTCCATCCACTAACTCCTAACCACCAATTGACTATACCCCGAAGCATCCTTCACCAATTCTATTTGTGTCGTCACACGTTCCTTTAATGCCGGTACATGACTAATAATACCTATGGTCCGGTTGGTTTCGTTTTGTAGTTTTTCAAGAGATGAGAGCGCCACATCAAGGGTATTTTGATCGAGTGTACCAAAACCTTCATCAATAAAAAGGCTACCGATCATGGTGTTCTTTCCGGCCAAATCAGATAATCCCAAGGCCAGGGATAGACTGACTAAAAAGCTCTCACCACCGGATAAGGTTTTAACCGATCGCTCCGCATTACCGTGAAATGAATCCATGATAAACAGTTCATCCAGATTATCGTGCTTTACATGTTTAATGAGATAGCGATCTGATAACCTTTTCAGATGATCATTGGCCAGTCGCATAACCTGCTGAAGGGTAAGTTCCTGGGCGAATTTTGAAAAAGTGTTACCTGTGGCATCCCCAATGAGGTCGCTCAACTGTTTCCAGCGATGATATTCCTTCTCCTGGGTTTCTTTGGCTTTAATTTTATCTGCCTGCTTCAGATTATTTTCTTTATCGCGATGTAAACGCTCCGTAATGATACCAATGCGTTGTCCATGAGAGCTGATTTGTTGATCCATTTCGGCAATGGAGTTATTTAGTTCACCTTCACTTTTATCACTTTGCCGCTTCTTCACTAATTCGTTATGCAGGGCTCCGAGATCTTTCACCGATTGAAGAATTGAAGTTTTCTTTGTCTTAAGAAGATCCCACTGCTTTGTTAAAATCTTATACGCTTCTTCAGATAGTATACCAGCCATTGCACTTTCGATGGTTAAAAACCCCATTGGTGCCAATTGAGTGTGTAGTTCCTCTTGCCTCTGCTGTTGTTTAGTTTGTTGTGTAAGAAATGCAGTATTGGCTTTTAAAATATTTTCATTCAATGCATCCTTTTGAGCAGTCAGTTGCTTTTGTTCTAACAACAAATGCTGAAGTTGCTCTTCACAAGATTTAAGGCGTTTTCTGGTACTTTCTTCCGCTACTTGCGCCGATTGATCTCCAAATAATTCTTGCCGTTGATTCGTCAACACCATCAGCTCTTTTTGCAAAACTGCCAGATCTTCCTTCAGAGTCCCATTCAACTCTTTCTTCTCCACCAATTGTTTATCCAGTGATTCAACAGCCACCTTAAAACCCTCTTGCTCTTTTTCCAGTTTTTGTTTGGTCTCTCGTTTCTCAATAAAAATCGTCAATTGAGTTTGTAGATATTGCAATTGACCGGATAGCTCCACGTCATCGCCACAATGCTTTTTATAACCCGATAGAGCTTGGTTTAAGTGATCTTGCATGGTTATAATAGATTCTGCCGATTTCAATAAACGCACAAACTCTTTATGCAGCACCGATGCTTTCTCAACCTGTTTAAAGAGTGTTAAGGCGTTCTTAAGATCCGTTTCTTCCTTTTGATGGATGGCTTTAAACGCCAGTACAACATTTACATCCACTAGCGTGAAGGTCCACCCAAACTGTAAATTAAACTGATCCAACTGTTTTTGAAGGCTCCCTTTTTGTTCATCCAATTGTATTTGATTGGTGTGAATATTAGCTAATGTGGATTTTGTCTTTTCAACCAGACTCACCCATCTCAACTTCTCCTTATCCAACTTTTTTCGTTCCATTTCATGCTTATTCAGCATCTCATTGCTGTGATCTAATCCACTCTCATAATGGGTCACGTAAGGGTGAGTTGTAGAACCACACAGAAAACAGGCTTCTCCCTTTTTCAATTGTTTCCGGGCCTCTTCATATTTCATTTCCAACTGCTGACGTTCCATCCGAACACGTAACTCCTTCAGGTGAGCATCCACAAGAATCAAGGCCTCATCCTGCAATTTCAATTCAGATTTACTTTTAGCCAATGATTCAGTCAAACGGGCTTTTTCGCTATCATAGCTTTTAGCTTTAAGCACCAACTGTTGATAATTTTCAGACATTTCAATCACCCGATCAAGGGTTGGCCGCTGCTTAACCAGCTTTTCCAGTTCTATTTCTTTATTCTCAATTTCATATGATTGGAGCGATACTTTGGATCGGTTACCCGCTAACCAATGTTCGCTTTTAGCCACCGCTTCTTTCAAAATAGTTAATCGATCCTTAATGACAGGCTGCTTCAGCAAGGCTTTTTTCGTCTCCGAAGCATCCATCTGATCCACCGCCTCCTGCAACGCCAATTGAGCACCCAACACTGTTTCATGCTGCTGTTTTAGTGCCGGCAATTTCTCTATTAAACGCTCTAATTGCTCATGAGCACTCAAATAAATGGAAAGGGTATTTAGCTGTTTGAGACTCGTTTCATAGTGCTGTTTCTTCGCATTTAATGTTTCATCCAATTTTTGAATGCGCTCACTATCCTCCTTGACGAGCTTCTGTTTATCGGCACATTTATTCGTTTGCTCCTTAATACTGTTATCTAAAAGGCGCACCTTAACCAACAGAGGCAAGAGCTTTTCCAAATCATGCTGTCGTGTTTTCACTTCTTCATTCGATACCATGACAGCTTTGGTATTGGCCTCCATCCGTTTATCAATGGCCTTAAGCTGATCTGCATATGCAGCCATCTCTTTTTGCAGCTGCTTCACATCATTCCGGCCTTTCCGTAACGCATCCATTTCCGATTTAAGCGGTAACAACCGTTGATGGTTGTCAATTCTTAATTTATCGGGTTCAAAGGCCTGAATTTTAAGTTCCAATTGATTCTGCTCATCTTGTTTCTCCTTCAAGTGACGTTCTGTTTCTTTCAACCGAAGTAATATCGCCAGATGATCATTGAGTTGCTTGGTTTGTTCTTTTAAGTGTTGAACCGTTACAGTCAATTGCTTGATTTCACCTGTAAGGGCTTGTTTCTCATCCAAAGGCAAAAGCTCAATCCCTTTCAATTCTTTTTGAATGTCCAACAACTGTTGATTTTCGGCTTTTTGTCTTTCATACGCACTTCTCCCAATGGTGCGATAAATATCAGTCCCCGTAATCTTCTCAAGTAACTCACCTCGCTCATTGGCATTGGATTTTAAGAAACGGGCGAAATCACCTTGCGATAAGAGAATACTTCGCAGAAATTGATCAAAGTTCAAGCCAATCAAGGCTGCATTTTTATCAGGCACTTCACCCTTTTTTAAATCCAACGCTACAAAATCACCTTGTTCATTCTGAACCGACAGATGCATTTCATAATCCCTCATGTTCCCGGTACGCGCCCTGGAAATGCCCCATTGAGACAGGTATATTTTTCCATTTACCTGAAATTGCACCTCCGCCTTAGCGTCATTGGTATTGCGTGTAATCAGGCTCCCCAGTTTAACGATGTCATTCTTAGAAACCGCACCCGTACGAGGCGTGCGATTATAAAGGGCCAGTGTAATAGCATCTAACAAAGTAGATTTACCAGCACCGGTGGGTCCGGTAATGGCAAAGAGACCCGTTTCAGCCAAGGGCCCCTTTTTAAAATCAATGAAATGGTCGCCTTTTAATGAATTTAAATTGCGTACCAGAAGTGTATGTAATTGCATGAATTAGTCGTTTTCTGTTTGATGCTGCACATGATCCATCAACTCGGCAAATGTTTGAGCAAGCTCCTCCCGGTTATTGACCTGCCGGGTTTCCAACAAACGGTCAAAAACATCTGTAACGGCCATATCGGCCAATGAAGCTGTCTCCTCTTGCTCAAAACCGAGGTTATTCTGATTCTCAAACCTTAAACTCGGTTTAATGATACGCCATCCGTTATCCATCGTATTCATCCGCTCCACTAACTCTTCAAACTGAGTCCGCAATGCCGGATTCATCTCCGGCTCTTCAATGGTTACTTCCGCCCAATCATTCAACTGAGAGGATGTAACATACCCTTTCATTTTCATCTCCACATCCGGAAAGTTGCCTTTAAAACTGATCAATCGCCTGAATCCGGGAATGGCAATGGGATTGATGGCCGAAATGCCAGAGTCATTCACGTCCAGAACAATAATTTGTTTCTGATCCTGGCATTCAGAGAAACTGAGTGGGAGAGGAGATCCACAATAACGCACACGCCCATCAAGGTCCAATTTCTGTGGCCGGTGGATATGCCCCAAAGCCACGTAATCAAAAAGATTTGGAAAACTTCTCACATCCAAACCTGCCAAATTACCAATGTGTATTTCTCGTTCACTCTCCGACAGAGCGGCTCCTTGTACATAAAGATGCCCCATGGCGATTATTGGTAAATGATTCTTCGCCGCCAAATCAGCCACTTGTTGATAATGGTTTACAATGCCCTGATTAACGGCTTCAACCCGGTCTTCATAGGATTCACCCATATTAACCAGGCGAATGTCTTTATCCCTTAAAAAAGGAACGGCTGCTATCACGACTTCCGGCACGTCATCGGTCGATTTCAAGGTAATAAGCTCTTCTTCCAGATTTTCACGAGCCCCACCAATGACCTTAATATTAAGCGCCTCTAATACTTTAGCAGGTGCTTCCAGTGTGCTGATGTAATCATGGTTACCCCCAATAATAACCACTTGCCGACACGATGTTCCAATTAAAGACGTTAGAAAGGTATAATAGAGTTTTAATGCGCTGTTAGATGGGAATCCCACATCAAAAACATCCCCTGCAATAAGTAAAGCATCTACTTGCTCGGTATTAATCTGCCGGATAAGCCAATCAAAAAAGAGACGATGTTCCTCGTCTCTGTCATTACCATGTAATCGCTGACCGATATGCCAGTCAGATGTATGGAGTATTTTCATTTATGAATTAAATTTAAAACGAAGTGCTGAAGTTATCATCAATGCATCAATCTACCTAAAATGGTGAGTAAATCATTTGCCATTGAAATTCTCAAGCTCTAATAATTCTTCCAAAATAGAAACGGCCGTGGCCACACATTTTTCACACACTTTACTTTTTAACTGGTCCTCTTCAAATTTTAGCTGACCCTCTCTGGTATTCAAATCAACACCCAGTATATCGATGCATTTTCTGCCTCCCATTTGTTCCAGGAACTGTTTGTTAAAAGCTTGAATAATTTCATTATTACGCACTTTCTGCACACTGATATCAGAATACTTACCGGAAGTATACAAACCAATCACCATAAAAGCACCAGTGGCAGCACCACACGTAGCCTGCAATTTACCCATTCCCCCACCAAAATCGGAGGCCGTTTGCATAGCTTGTTCATAATTATATCCTAACTGATCAACAAAGACAGAAATAACGGATTGAGCGCAATTAAAGCCTGTTCGAAAAGCTTCCAGGGCAATATCTTGTTTCCGGGTCATGGTAAAATAGATTTAA
This sequence comes from Marinilabiliaceae bacterium, assembly GCA_016342595.1. Lineage (GTDB taxonomy): Bacteria > Bacteroidota > Bacteroidia > Bacteroidales > Marinilabiliaceae > JAEINY01. Next base: position 1,841 of record JAEINY010000017.1, on the reverse strand, counting down.
TGCAACGAAAGTTACAAAAAAAGTCATTTTATCAACCACCTGTTGAAAACTATATCCTGATATTGGAGAATAACGGTAGATCTTTCACCTTAGTTTTGCATTCCGTTTTCTAAATACCGAAATCTACACTTAAACGTTTTTATATCAAAGATCAGCTAAGTATGGAACCCATATTTTTACCTAAATTGATAACTACTTTACGTAGTTACACGAAAAGTCAATTATTGAACGATATCATGGCCGGTGTCATTGTTGGTGTGGTAGCACTTCCACTGGCCATTGCCTTTGCTATAGCATCGGGTGTCAGTCCTGACAAAGGGCTTATAACCGCGGTAGTAGCAGGTTTTATCATCTCTGTTCTCGGCGGGAGTCGTGTTCAGATAGGAGGCCCCACCGGTGCTTTTGTGGTTATTGTATATGCCATCCTGAATCAATATGGATTAGATGGTTTGATCATCTCCACTTTACTGGCAGGCGTGATACTGGTTATATTTGGTTTATTACGTCTGGGTGTGATCATTCGATATATTCCGTATCCCTTAACAGTAGGCTTTACGGCAGGTATAGCACTCATCATCTTCACCTCTCAGTTGAAAGATTTATTTGGTTTGCAAACCGGTGATTTACCATCTGATTTTATTCCAAAAATAGGTGTGCTGATCGCATCAGCCTCAACCATAAATATTCCGGCACTTCTAATTGGCTTATTCAGTATTGCCGTGATTATAATCTGGCAGAAATTCAAAACTAAAATACCAGGCAGTTTAATTGCATTGATTGTGGCGACAGTGCTAGCTCAGCTGTTGAACCTGGATGTGGAGACCATTGGCTCCCGTTTTGGGGATATACCATCCACTTTACCAACACCATCCCTGCCTAATGTAGATTGGTCTAATTTCACAAAATACCTGAGCCCGGCCTTTACCATCGCCATATTAGGGGCCATTGAATCGCTGTTGTCGGCAGTAGTAGCTGACGGTATGATCAGTGGTCGTCACCGTTCCAACACCGAACTGATTGCCCAAGGCCTTGCAAACATCGGAAGTGCTTTATTTGGCGGCATCCCTGCTACCGGTGCTATTGCCCGCACAGCAACCAACATTAAAAACGGAGGGCGCACGCCTGTCGCCGGCATAGTTCACGCCATCACCCTGCTGGTCATTATGTTTTTTCTGGGTAATCTGGCTAAGCAGATACCGCTCAGCTGTCTGGCCGGTATTCTGGTTGTAATCGCCTATAACATGAGCGAATGGCGCTCTTTTAAGGCCATTTTAAAAGGGCCCCGTTACGATGTATTGGTATTACTTTCGACCTTTATCATCACGGTGGTGGTTGACTTAACCGTGGCCATTCAAATTGGCATGGTGTTAGCGGCAGTACTTTTCATGAAACGTATGGTTGATGCGGCTAATCTGGATAGTTTAAAACCCAATGAGGATGGAGCTGATCAACCCATGAATCAATGGCCTTCATCGGTGCAGGTATTTGAATTTAGTGGCCCTCTCTTCTTTGGAGTAGCGCATAAATTCATGGACCTCCAAAACAAACTATCGGGTCACGAAAAAACGGTCATTCTGCGCATGCGACAAGTCAACATGATTGATGCTACGGGTTTATATCATTTAAAAACACTCATTAAGAATCTAACTAAGACCAAAATAAAAGTCATTCTTTCAGGTACCAATCCCAAAGTATATCCCTTGCTTGAAAAAGAGGGAATTATTGATCTATTAGCCGAAGATGCCGTCATCGATAATTTTGAACAAGCCCTGAAAATGTCAGAAGAGAACCACATTAAATAACTGGGTGACAATGGACAGGGAACAGTGGACAGGGAACAG
>JAEINY010000422.1 GCA_016342595.1 Marinilabiliaceae bacterium | reverse complement strand
GCAGAGTGGTCGAATGCGGTGGTCTTGAAAACCATTGTACTGCAAGGTACCGGGGGTTCGAATCCCTCTCTCTCCGCAGTATAGCTTGATAATCAATGATTTACAAAGCTTACACGCAATTTAGCACGCATTACTTAAAAAAGTAATGCGTGTTTTTTTATGCCTAAATTTTACTAAACTCTATTACACAGTATTCAATAGTTTGGGATCAGAACGGATCAGATGCAAAACCTGCGTTTGCTGAGACTATTTATTTGGCACAGGACTGGTCAAAAGGTTTCGTGAGACATCTTAAAACTAAATTATTTGTCTCGCACTTTAGTTTAAAAGCAATTTTCCGATTACTGTATGCTTTCGCATCTTTAGGTAAGCCTTCGGCGTAGTGCATATTGTACCAGTTTCTTCTGGGTTGTAGTTTTATGCCCAAAAAGAAATGAGAATGACGAACGTAACTTTTCGAAAATTGTATTCCGAGCATAAAGAATCCGGCTTAAGTATTCGGGATTTTTGTGCCAACCAGGATATCGCTGTTTCCACTTTCTATTATTGGAATAAAAAGCAAAAAAAGCAAGAATGTCCACCTATAGATTTTGTTCCGCTGGCTATTGGTGGACAACAAACTATTTCTATAGCCAATGAGAACGTGGATTACCATAATACACCCCTTGAGTTCGTTTTTCCCAACGGCACCAGGATGCTTCTTAATGAAGACATTGATATCACATTGTTAAAAACGATTGTTCACCTATACGACTAGTAGATATGTTTCATCTTCATGATAAGCTACAATACTTCCTGTATCCGGCACCGGTTGACATGCGCAAGAGTTTCTATACCCTTAGTGGTATCGTTTCATCGGTCATGAAGCGCAATGTGCAGGACGGTGAAGTGTTTATCTTTGTCAACCGTCGTCTGACAACGATGAAAATCCTGCATTTAGAACATGGCGGGCTGGTGATTTACCATAAGAAGCTTGAAAATGGTGTTTTTAACTTGCCATCCTTTCACGCGACAATAATGTCCCAGGCTATCAGCTGGAAGAATTTGATGATGATTGTTAGTGACGTAAAAACAGTAAAAAGTCAATTGAGAAGACGGTAATAAAATACCTATTACTAGATGATTTCAAGCCCTTTATAATTGATGAAAACCCTTATATTTACTATCTTAGAGCTTAATATCAAACAGGGATAAATGACCGATATCGCAGATAAAGACACTTTAATTCAAGAGCTCCTTCAGCAAAGGGACGAGCACTATATTGAGTTGTCACGGCTGCGAAAAGCCGATAACGGCACTCTTGAGACGATTGCGTCCAGAAACCAAGAGCTGGAAGGTATTATCAAGGAAAGAGACGATAAAATCCGGCAATTAACTGATCAGCTGGCATGGTATCGACGTAAATTCTGGAGTGCTTCAAGTGAACGATTCGTTCCACAGGATCCCAATCAGCGTAAGATAGACTTTGATGGTTTAGAGCTACTTCCTGAAGAAGAAGAAAGTGCGCGCGAAGCAGACCAGGAACTCAGTGCTTATAAACGTAGAAAACCTAAAAAAAAGAAGAAACAGGCTATCCGCTTACCGCTAGCAGAGGATCTTCGTAGAGAAGAAGAAGTAATTGAACCGGATGGTGTTGATGACAGTTGGGTGCGCATTAGAGAAGAAGTGACTGAATTACTTGAGCACAAACCAGGAGAGCTGTATGTGCGTCGGATCGTCCGCCCAAAATACGCCAGCAAACCAGCACACCAGCAAACGGAAGAAAAGACCGGTATACGTATCGCCTCTCTTCCACTAATGCCTTTGCCCCGCAGTAATGCCGGGGCATCACTTTTGGCCGAATTGGTGATTAATAAATATCAGTATCACCTACCATTTAATCGCCAGATCGCTATCTTTAAATTAATAGGCGTATTACTACCTGCCTCTACAATCAATGGTTGGTTCCAGGGAAGTTGCGATTTGCTCCGTGCACTATATCACAGATTACGAGAGCTTGTTCTTTCTTCAGATTATATACAAGTTGACGAAAGTACAGTACCTGTGATTAACAGCGAGAAACACAAAACTGTTAAAGCCTATTTATGGATGGTGCGGTCAGTCCCTAAAAACATGGTCTTCTTTCATTACGACAAAGGTTCCAGAGCACAGAAAGTCGTCGTTAATCTCCTGAAAAATTTCCAGGGAGCCATCCAAACGGATGGGTATGCAGCTTATTCAATTTATGAGCAAAAAAAAGGAGTCTTACTCCTGGGATGATGGGCTCATGCGCGCCGTAAATTTGAGGAAAGCCTGAAGGAAGATAAAGCCGGGGCCGAATATGCTTTGGCTCAAATTGGAAAACTCTATCAGGTTGAAGAAATGGCGACAGAGCAGCAGTTGAATGATGAACAAAGAGCCGAACTGCGTAAAAAACTCGCTTATCAAATCCTTTGCGCGAAAAATGGATCGCTAATTATTACCCAAAAGTTTTACCTAAGGGCCGTATGGGCAAAGCACTTTCATACACCTATTCAATCTTCCATCGTTTGACGCGTTATCATCTTAATGGTCGCTATAAGCCTGATAATAATTTGGCAGAAAATGCCATCAGGCCATTAGCTTTAGGCCGTAAGAATTATCTATTCTGTGGAAATCATGATGCAGCAGAAAATGCAGCGGTCATATATTCACTGCTTGGGTGTTGTAAGGCGAGTGATGTCAATCCCCGGGAGTGGCTGACTGATGTACTGACCAGAATACCGACATACAATAATGACTACTCATTAGATTTAGCTGACCTTTTACCTCATAATTGGAAGAACTCTTAGAATAGTAAGAATTGTCCATGGATTCTATGCAATGTTAGAATGACTTGCATTAACCAAATCCATTGAATTTTTATGACGTGCGAGCGCGAATGCTTACGATTTAATAGCATTGAATAGCGATTCAAGTTGACATGAGTTAATAGCCTTAATGGTTGTTTTTGCTAACAATGTACCCATTGAAGCAGTATCAAAAGCGCTAGATCACACAAGCATTAGAATGATTCAGCGCCATGCAAGTACAACTGAAAAGCTGATGCAAAAAATCGCAAATATCTATTAAGATGGATGAGCAAAGACCCAATTGCGATTATTTTGAGAAAAAGTGAATAATGTATTTTTTTTTATAAAACAGGTACAAATTCTATATGATTCACTAATTAGTGTCTACGCATAGTTACTGGGAACCACTCTTTACGGAGTGGTTTCTTCATATAATAGCAAATTCTCATTTTCTTATCATCATTATTCTGATTAGGTTATTTGTAAATGAAACCATCATAACCAGATCCTTACA
>JAEINY010000421.1 GCA_016342595.1 Marinilabiliaceae bacterium | reverse complement strand
AACTCCTTAAACATATATTCATCCGTCCAATCATCGCCGATGGCCATTAAAAAGTCGAACCCATTATTTTTAATAAATTGAAGCGCAGCGATGCCTTTATTGATTCCGCCATTCTTTACTTCAATCACCTTGTTACCTTCCATGATTTCCAGATTCAGATTACCCACCAAACCTCTTAATTCATCCTTGAGTTCATTGGCACGTATTTCACTTTGTTCAGGTTCTGATTTACGATAATGCCATACCAACGAATAATTCTTTTCTTCAATGAAAGAACCAGGTGTACGATCCACAAAGCGCTCCATAGCCGGACGAATCATGGGCATCCAGTCATTATTAACGGCAGTTAACATATCCCACTCGCCACCATGATTTTTCAACCACACCCCATGCTCACAAATCAAATTAACAGGCACATTCACAAACCATCGCTCCAGTGTATCCCGATCGCGTCCACTTATCAATGTCACCTCGTTATCCGGATCTACAATCAATTCATTCAAAATATCAAACAACTCCTTATTAGGCTTGGCATCCTGAGGATTCTTATGAAAAGAGGTCAATGTTCCATCATAATCCAGGAAAATTGCTCTTTTACTGGCACTTTTATATCGATTATTAATCTCTCCAAAAATCTCAATCGATATCTTTTTAGCTAAAAAATCACCTTGAACTTTTTTCACTTTATCAATTCCTTCCACAAATTCACCAGCCCATTTAAACACAGAATAACGTTTGATACGATCCTGCATGTGAATCATGCGTTCTTTTTGCTCCGCTAATGGCATGGTTAGTGCGATATTTAAGCTATCTGCTATTTCCTCTTCATTATTTGGATTTATAATAATGGCTTCCCCCATTTCTTGAGCAACACCCGCCATCTCACTTAATATCAAAGCACCAGAATGTGTAATACGCGAGGCAACATATTCTTTAGCCACCAAATTCATCCCATCTCGCACTGGCGTAATTAGGGCCACATTGCAGGAATTATAAAGTTCTACCAGATTCTCAAACGGCATGGAACGATAAAAATACCAAATCGGCGTATAATTGATGTTTCCATATTTACCATTAATACTTCCCACCAATTCATCCACCTCTTTCTTCAGCAACTGATATTGCTCCACGTGTCCGCGACTTGGAACGGCTAACATGACTAAGGTAACTTTATTGAGAAATTCAGGATACTTTTCAAGGAATTTCCCAAATGCCTTTAAACGCTGGGGAATGCCTTTGGTGTAATCCAAGCGATCAATGGAGAGTACCAGTTGTCAATCGGGTGACATCATGAAATATTTCTCAAGCTCTTTATGTAAAAAGAACCATTAGAAAAATCTAAATCACTACATATTTAGATTTAATTTCAGCAACACAAAACAGTAAGGATTAAGTTTAATTCTAATATCAAAAAAACTCGCATTAAGCGTCATTTGATAACTTCCTGCTATTCTGATATCTGCGACCAAGCTAAATCATATTTCTGTGCTAATTTCATACTAAAGACCTAAACACCAGAAAAACGCCATAAATAAGAATTGACAATATCGGTAAAACCACAATTCCAATCTCAACAAGTTTACAACATAAAGTATTACTATTAAAAAATATAGAACGCCACTTTAATAAAAACATAAATAAGCAAGCAAAACCCATCAATCCATAAAGATGAGATATTGCAAGAACATATTTTCGATAAGAAGGTAATTTATTTTCTTTAATCATTTTAAACCAGCGCCTCTCCCATCTGATTCCAGTTTCTTCTGTTTCTAAAAAGACCCTAATGTAACTAGCAATTCGTGTAGTTGATTCCAATTGTGAGGCTACAAAGAACAATGATGGAAGAATTATCGCAAAAGGACTTAAAAACACATAAGGATTCTCAGTATTAAGCCCATATCCTATCAATATAGCAGTAACAGAAACGTTTGCCAAAAAAACTTTTGCTGTAATCTGTGAATTTCTTGCAATTTCAGCATACAAATTTTCGTATTCTTTATCTTTATTCATGTAATTAAGGTTAAAAGGTTAAACTCTTTTGTAAAGTAAAAACAATTCCTAAAAAAACCAATGAAGATTTGATTAATCTATCGCAACTACCTATTATTATACCTTCATTCAACAAAATACTAAAATTCGTATGAAAAACTTAGATTACGGAATTGTTGGCAATTGCCGGAGTGCAGCTCTAATATCCAAAGAAGGGACTGTGGATTGGTTTTGTTTACCCAATTTTAATTCACCTTCGGCCTTTGCCCGCTTATTAGATGAAAAAAAAGGGGGTTTTTTTAGCCTTATCCCCAATGAAAAATATACTACCGAACAGTTTTATTTACCGCGTACCAATATTCTGGTCACCCGTTTCAATTGTGAATCGGGCGTGTTTGAATTACATGATTTCATGCCACGCTATCACAATAATGGAGGAACCTATTATGCACCCCCGGATCTGGTTCGCTACATCAAACACATTTCAGGGTCTGTAGAGATTTCAGTCATTTTTAAGCCGAAACTGGAATATGCACTGCACCCCACCGATGTAATTCTGGAAGATGAATACATCAAAGCCTACACTACTGATGGTGAATATGATTCACTCTATCTATACACTGATTTTGACAAAAAAGCCATCATTGAGAAAAAGACCGTTACTATTTCTAAAAACGAGTTTTTACTCTTAAGCTACAATCAGAAACTTTTAAAACAAGATACGCAACGAGCTTACCTCAAGCATCAGCGCACCAAGGTGTACTGGTTAAACTGGTCGGAGCGCACCACATCATTTAAAAAATACAATAATCAAATCATACGAAGTGCGCTTGTCCTTAAACTTTTGAGTTATCAAAAATCAGGCGCTATATTGGCAGCCCTGACCACTTCTCTACCAGAAACAGTTGGTGAAGTGCGTAACTGGGATTACCGCTTTTGCTGGATTCGCGATGCCTCCATGACCGTGAAAATATTAACCGAATTAGGTCATGAAAAAGTGGCTCAACGTTACTTGAATTTCATCATAGACTTGTTACCTGATAAAGGCGAAAAAATGCAAATCATGTATGGCATCAATGGTGAAAAAAACCTGATCGAGATCGAACTGGATCACTTGGAAGGTTATGAAGGTAGTAAACCCGTTCGAATAGGAAATGCCGCGTATTTACAAAAGCAAAATGACATCTATGGTATTTTAATGGATGTGATCTACCAGCACTTCAACTTGTTTAGTGATTCATTGGAACACAGTGAGGATCTATGGACCATCGTGCGAAATGTGGTGAAAGTGGTGGAGGAAAACTGGCAACTCCCGGATAAAGGTATTTGGGAAATCCG
>JAEINY010000016.1 GCA_016342595.1 Marinilabiliaceae bacterium | reverse complement strand
GAGGCGTTTAAGGCGATCTTTGTGCCGTGTCACCAAGCGGTTTTTCTTGAATACATTACAAATAGAAAATGGGCACAGGATTAATTTCAGGATATTGGAGCGTATGTTACTATGTGCATCATAGATGTAATCGTACTTCTCCTTTTTTAATTTGAATCCAATTTTTATAATACCTCCAAAACCTGCTTTTCGATCAAATTCCCATATATTATTAATGCGTGGGTCAATCTTTATTAAAGAAGCCATATCCGCGCGTGCGATCCAATGAATCTCAGCATCAGGAAATTTATTTTTAATACCGGTAACTACCGACATACATTGAATGATGTCGCCAATGGAGCTTAAGCGTATGATGAGAATTTTCTGCATATTCAAAATTTGTGTAAAAATAGAAAATCCCGATTGATCATCGGGATTTTTTTTATTAGATGTTCAGGTGTTGACTAAAGAATTGCTGAAATAGTCAGCACCTGAATACGTTCTTTAAATTTCACTAATAAGAATAGTCACTTTATTAGCTTCACATTCCAAAACACCACTTTTGCATTTATAAAAATTTTCATGGCCATCTTTTCCAATGACTCGTATATCGCCTTCGCTGAGGACAGAAATTATGGGGGCATGATTTTTAAGCAGGGTGAATTTTCCATTGGCACTCGGGACTGTTATTAAACCAACAGGCCCGTCATATACAATTTTGTCAGGTGTTACAATTTCGCAATGCAGATCCATTATTGTCGTTTTGCTTGTTGTAGTAATTTTTCACCTTTCGCAATGGCTTGCTCAATGGTTCCAACCAGGTTGAAGGCAGCTTCGGGATATTGATCGACTTTGCCATCTAAAATCATGTTAAACCCTTTGATGGTATCTTCAATAGATACAAATTCCCCTTGTAAACCGGTAAACTGTTCGGCCACGAAGAAGGGTTGTGAGAGGAAGCGCTGAACCCGTCGTGCCCGGTGTACCACTAGCTTATCTTCTTCCGATAACTCTTCCATACCCAGGATGGCAATGATATCCTGTAGTTCTTTATATCGTTGTAATATTTCAATGACGCGTTGAGTGGTGTTGTAATGTTTTTCTCCTACAATATCAGGCGATAAGATGCGCGACGTTGAATCCAAAGGATCCACAGCAGGATAGATACCCAACTCCGCAATCTTACGACTAAGGACGGTGGTGGCATCCAGGTGGGCAAATGTGGTGGCCGGTGCCGGGTCCGTTAAATCATCTGCCGGCACATAAACGGCTTGTACCGATGTGATGGAACCATTTTTTGTGGAAGTAATGCGTTCTTGCAAAGCCCCCATCTCCGAAGATAAGGTTGGCTGATAACCTACTGCCGATGGCATCCGGCCAAGTAAGGCTGATACTTCAGATCCGGCTTGGGTAAAACGAAATATATTATCCACAAAAAGCAGGACATCTTTTCCTTTACCATCGCCATCTCCATCACGGAAACTTTCGGCAATGGTTAATCCGGATAGCGCTACCCGGGCCCGGGCTCCTGGTGGTTCATTCATCTGACCAAAAACCATGGTTACCTGGGAGGTGTCCAATGCTTCAGTATCTACTTTGGAGAGGTCCCAGCTTCCCTCTTCCATGGATTTCTTGAAGGCGTCACCGTAATTAACAATTCCAGCCTCAATCATTTCACGTAAGAGGTCGTTGCCTTCACGGGTCCGTTCCCCTACCCCTGCAAATACTGAAAGGCCGTCATAGCCTTTGGCGATATTATTGATTAACTCTTGAATTAGTACCGTTTTACCAACACCTGCTCCACCAAATAATCCAATTTTCCCTCCTTTTGCATAGGGCTCAATTAAATCAATGACTTTAATTCCGGTAAATAGTATTTCGGCTTCTGTGGAAAGTTGTTCAAATTTTGGAGGGTCTTTATGAATGGGGCTACCTCCTTCTTTACTTACATTACCGATGCCATCAATGGCATCACCTACAACATTTAGTAATCGTCCTTTCACTTTAACACCAGGCGGCATGGTAATGGGTTGCCCCTGGTGATACACATTCATCCCTCTTGTTAAGCCATCGGTGGAATCCATGGCAATACATCGAATAGTGTTTTCACCAATGTGCTGCTGACACTCTATAATGATAGAAGGGCCGGTTTCACGTTTTATTTCCAGGGCGTCCAGAATATTAGGTAGTTCCTGATCTTGTAGGTCGAAGTTGACGTCAATCACCGGACCCACAATTTGAATGATGGTTCCAACAAGATGTTCCATAGAATTAGGTTTTGTCCCGTAAAAGGTACAATTATTTATTAACTTATCGGGATCTTTCAATCAGTTTCAATGCAAATTGGCGGAGATCTTCTTTCATGGCCTCCTTTCCATCCACTTTATTGAGTGCTTGCATGGCCTTATTAAAATAGTAGTGCATTTTTTCACGTGCCAGGTCGGCCACTCCCACTTTATCATAAATTGCTCTGACTGCCTCTATTTTTTTTGCGGCATCAAAATTTTCTTCTATTAACCACTCGTCCAGCTTTTTGCGCAAATCACCCGACGCCAATTGTAACGCATTAATAAGCATGAATGTTTTTTTGTTGGCTACAATATCGCCTCCAATTGCTTTTCCAAATGTTTCAACATCACCATATACATCCAGATAATCATCTTGCAATTGAAACCCTAATCCAATATTTTCACCAAACTCATACAGGAGGTTAGCTTGTTCATCGGAAGCACCCCCGATTATAGCTCCGGTCTTTAGACTGCCCGCCAGAAGTACTGCTGTTTTCAGACGAATCATTTTCATGTATTCATCCACAGATACATCCTGGCGCGTTTCAAACTCCATGTCGTACTGTTGACCTTCACATACCTCCAAAGCCGTTTGGTTAAATAGTGCCATAACAGAAGGTAAAGAATTTGTATTCAAATCGGCTATGTACTGATAAGCCTTTATTAGCATGGCATCACCGGAAAGGATAGCCGTATTAGGATTCCATTTTATATGAACGGTTGCTTGATTACGACGAACATCTGCATTATCCATCACATCATCATGTAGTAACGTGAAATTGTGAAATATCTCCAGGCCTAAAGCAGGTTTAATAGCGGGTTTGATTTCATCATTAAAGAGATAACACCCTGCCAGGCATAATGTTGGTCGAATGCGTTTGCCACCAACTCCAAGTATATATTCAATGGGTAAGTAAAGGCCCTCGGGTTGTTCAACAAACTGCTGCGCCGACAACTCTTTTTCAACAATGGATTGAAGATCTTTTATCGTGTACATCGTATCTGTTTTCTGAATGGTTCTGATTATTATTTATTGATTTTTTGCTGTTGCCGACTTTTTTTCAATGGTTAATTCTTCCAGCTCAATGTCTTCATCTTCATTATATATTTGCAATAAAGGTTCCTTGAACGATTGGTTAGTGATGGCCTTTTCAAGCGTTAATAGTAACGCAGGTAATAATATGAGATTGGAAAAAAGGGCAATTAAAAGGGTAATGGCCACTAAAATACCTAAAGCAACTGTTCCGCCAAATTGGGAGACACCGAAAATGCCAAATCCAAAAAAGAGAATGATAGAGGTGTAAATCATACTCACTCCGGTCTCTTTGAGTGCTAATACTACAGCTGCCCGGATACTCCAATTGGTTTCTGACAGTTCCTGTCGATATTTCGCCAGATAGTGAATAGTATCATCTACAGAAATACCAAAGGCTATACTAAACACAAGTATTGTGGATGGTTTAATAGGAATGCTGAAAAAACCCATCAGGGCCGCTGTCATTATGAGCGGAAATAGATTGGGAATGAGACTCACTAAAACCATGCGTTTGGATGAAAACATCCAGGCCATAAAGGAAGCGATGAGAATGATTGCTAACAGAAGACTGGTGAATAAGTTACGCACCAGATATTCAGTGCCTTTAAAGAAAACGACACTGGCGCCGGTAAGGGATGTATTATACCGTTTGGATGGAAAAACCGAGTCAATAGTGCTTCTGATCTTTTCATCCAATTCCCCCATTCGGTTAGTGCCCACATCCTTCATTCTAAAGCTCAGACGCGTCCTTTGTTTCAATGAATCCACAAACGTATTGATAATTCCTGATTGATCGCCGTTTTCTGATTTGCCCACATAGGAAAGGATGAAATTACGTTCCTGGTTACCTGGAATTCCATAGTATTTTTCTTTTCCATTGTAGAAGGCTTGTCGGGCAAATTTGACAACCTCAGTTAGAGAAAGTGGTTTTGAAATCTCATCTAACTTGGATAATTCAGTTTGTAACTTATCCATGCGTTTGAGCGAGCTGGCCTGAAGCACTCCATTGGGTTTTTTTGTATCAATCATGATCTCCAGAGGCATTAACCCATTGAAGTTTTCTTCAAAAAACTTCAAATCCAAGTAGAGGGGATCATCATGAGGGATATCGTCCAGCATGTAACCGGTTGTTTTAATTCTTGAAATACCTACTGCTCCAAGGAATAACATGATGCCTGTAATCCAATAGATCACAGTTCGATGGTTCAAGGATATTTTAACGAGGTAATTAACAATCTTGGAAATGACTTGATTGTCCAGGTGCTTGATATGCCGCTCCTTAGGGCCGTCCAGAAAGCTAAAGATGATGGGGATAAGCAAAATAGACATTACAAAAACCACTATGATATTGATAGCAGCAATCACACCAAATTCAACTAAAATTTCACTGCTGGTAAAGATGAAGGTCGCAAACCCTGAAGCGGTAGTTAAATTTGTCAGGAAAGTGGCATTTCCTATTTTGCAAATAACCCGTTGCAGAGCCTTGATCTTATTACTATGTTTACGATATTCCTGATGGTATTTATTTAACAAGAAAACGCAGTTGGGAATCCCGATCACGATAATTAAGGGTGGGATCATTCCTGTTAAGATGGTTATTTTATAGCCAAATAGTGCTTGTATACCCAGTGCCCAAATCACTGCTACGATCACTACAAGCATTGAGTACATAACGACTTTAAAGGAACGGAAAAACAGAAAGATAATAATGGCGGTTATTCCCAGGGCCAAAAAGATGAACATATTCAGTTCCCCCTTTATCATCTCGGCAGTAGTCACTCTAATATAGGGTAGACCTGAATAATGGATATCTTTTTTCGTATTTTGAAAATAAGCATTTCCGGCTTTGCGAATGTCATTTATTAATTTGACACGAGCTGGACTATGTAAGATATCATTATCAAGAGTGACGGCCATTAAGTAAGCGTCTGTTTTCTTATTATATAGGATATCTTCATAGAATGGCAGGGACTGAAATACACTTTTTAAAGAGTCTAGTTCTGTTTGGTAGTTTACATGTCCGGGAAAGATTTGCTCGATTTCAAAAACTTTTTTAGCAGTATTTTTCCTTAGATTATAGGATTGTCCGACGGAAAAAACAGAATTAACACCTTCAATATCTACTAATTGATCTGAAAAATCTTGCCAGGCATTAAAGTCCGAAAGCTCAAAAAAGTTATCGTTTCGAATACCAATTACAACCAGGTTGCCTTCATTTCCAAATACATCTACAAAAGATTCGTATTCGATATAAGTGGAGTCGTCTTCAGGAAGCAGTGGAGCATATTGATAGGACATTTCAATCCGTCTGGATTGAATGCCCATAAATAATGTCAATAAAAAAAGAATGGCCAATATGGCAATACGATTGCGCAAAATAAAGCGCGCTATTTTAATCCACATCTGTTAGTTCATTTTAAATCATGCGAAAATAGGTAAAAGGGATTCTTCACACAATAGAGTTAACTGTTCAATGACACAATTCCTTCGATTTCAACTAATAAATTATCCCGGCATACATCTGCTAGCACAAATGTGTAGTTGTCAGCCGGTAATAGCTCTTTGACGAGCTGTTCAACAACATTTGCATCCATTTCATTTTTTATATAAACACGAACCATGTCAAAGATGTGATGGGCTTCGCCCTTGATACCATTGGCTTGAAAGTTGGTTTGCGTAATAAGTGCCTTAATGTTATCTATGGTGTGTGTTGTTTGGTCAGAAATATCTGCTGATTCGAGAGTTTCCTCACCGGCGATGGCGGCGGTACCGGAGATGAAAATTGTATCCTGATCCAGGATGGTTGAATAAAGGGCCCGTTCAAAAAATGGTGGCCGTTTATTGGTTGTGTTTAAAGGATCTCCCTCCAGAACATTTTCAGTGTATTTGTAGGCATCTTGCTGTATAGGACTTTTTATGGGAGAAGTAGTTAAGTTACTGCCAGCAATATAGTCAATTGTTATACCTGCTGATTCGCATCCGATGCCTGTAGCCGCAGGGAAACCATGCTTGAAAATGGCAGGATCATAATAGAACGATCGGACTTCGTTGAAAATCTGGTAGCGCTGTAATTGTTGATTTGCCTGTTTTTCATACCCTAACAGGTTCTCGATATAATTCCATTGACGAACGATGTTTGAAAAGCCCATCTTTTCATGATCCAAAAGTTGCTCAGCAAAGTCAAATGCTTTTTGAACGGATAATAGAAATTGATCCGAAGATGGAAAGGTGATACCCCCTGAAAACAGTATCTTCTCATCATCTTTTTGAACCAAGGTGTAACAATGTTCTTGATATTGCTTATGAAATATGGATGATTGTGATAGATCATCCATGTAGATGATTTCAATGTTAATAAGCGAATCAATGGTAGATGGTTGCGCTACCAAGCAATGCGCCGGACATCCGTTATCAAAAATGAATTCAAGGTTTTGTTTGAAAGCAAAATTTGCTTTTTCCCATTCTTCGTTTGTTATAGCCGTAGTAAATGCGTTTATTTTTATAATTTGTTGTAAGTCTATGTTTGATTCTGATAAGCTAAATGCCAGATATCTACCAAAATCATTTTTTTGGAATAGTGTTGATGCCTCTGTTTGAGTAAAATAATACTTCATCTCTTTAAGTTTCCCGCAAGTGAATAATTGATTGTAGTTGCTTAATCGTTAATCTCTCCGTATAATGGCAAAGTTAAACGAATATCCAAGAAGTCTGGTTCTATGTTTTCTTAATTTAGCACTGAACAGCTCTAAAAATATTGGTAAAAAGGAAACCAATTTATCCAAATTCCGTACCAAGGCCAAATAAGATGTTGAATATTTGTTAGGATGGATTATTATGAAAAAAGTTTTGTTTCTATTAGGGATTCTCATGTTACCCCTTGTCGCCACTTCTCAGGTGAACAAATTTAAATCAGTTTTTACACTAAATTTTATTCGCTACATTGGTTGGCCTGATGCGACTAAACAAGGTGATTTCGTAATTGGTGTAGTACGCGATAAAGAGATGGTAAGTTGGTTAACAAAACAATCTGCCGGGAAGAAGTTTGGATTTCAGAGTGTTGTTATTAAGGAGTTTAGGTCAGCTGAAGACATTACCGATTGCCAGGTGATTTATGTATCTTCTAATGTGAATTTTTCAAAGAATGCAGCTTCCATTGTTAATAAAGTTGGTGGTAAGAATACCTTAATTATTTCCGAAAGTGATGGTGCCACTAAATTTGGTTCGATGATAAACTTTGTAATTCGGGAAGACAAGCTTAAATTTGAAATCCATAAAGCTAATGCGGCCAAGTTCGGACTTCAAATCAGTTCTAAGCTTGAAAGCATGGTTTCGGCAATCAGTTTATAATGTTATAATGATCTTACTATGAACAATATCAAACTTAATATTACCCGGAAACTAGGACTTGGCTTTGGGGTGATATTGGTCCTTATTTTTGCGAATGGGATTTTAACTTTTACCAGTATTTCGAATAGTCGAAATCAGAATAAAATTCTTACGGAGGTTTATTCACCCTCTTCTGATAAGCTACGAGAGTTATCAACTATGGTAACTAACTCTAAAATGCTTATTAGAAACTGGGTTTTTATAGATAAACAATCTGGGACTCCTGATAAAATTAACCTTCAGGAATTGCATGAAAGCGATTTCCCGGCCTTACGTGATGATATAAATAGTTATACCGATGGCTGGGAAGATGGTGATGTCACTCGCTTGGATTCAATGTTTCATAGTGTTGATTCGCTGTTTCAAATGCAGCAATACATCATGAATAGTCTTAGCTCATTTGAGGCATATGAAGATGCCATGGTGCTGTTTGAAGTTGAACCACAGGTGCAAGAGGGGGGTGAAGTGATTATCCTGGCTGATGAACTAATTCGAAATGTGGAGTTTCTTGCAAATAAGTACATGAAGATGAGTGATGAGGCTCTTTTGGAGACCAATAGCAGCTTTTCTTTCTTAAGATGGTTCATTGGAATAATGAGCTTGATAATCATCGTTATTTCAGCAGTGACTGCCTATATTTTGTATAAAACAATTGTTTTTCCACTCAATAAAGGTGTTGTGTTTGCACAGGCTATTGGAAAAGGCGATTTGACTGCTAAGGTAGATGTTCAGCAGGATGATGAGATTGGTGAGTTGGCTAAAGCATTAGTAACCATGGCCGATAATTTGAAGAAGACGGTTATGTCGATTAAGTACAATGCTAATGATTTAGTCTCTAATAGTACACAGTTAAAGTCTAGTTCACTTCAATTGTCAAAGGGCTCAGCTGATCAAGCTGCTTCTGCAGAAGAAGTGTCAACTTCTATTGAAGAAATGGTTGCGAATATTGATCAAAATACTGATAATGCTATTCAAACTGAGAAAATCACTATTGAAACAGCAAAAGATGTGAATGTGGCTGATGACCTTTCATCGCAAGCCGCTAATGTTATGAAGGATGTTTCTCAGAAGATTAATGTCATTAGTGATATTGCTTTTCAAACGAATATATTGGCCTTGAATGCAGCTGTTGAGGCAGCTCGTGCCGGTGAGCATGGTCGTGGTTTTTCTGTGGTAGCTGCGGAAGTACGTAAGTTAGCTGAGCGTAGTAAGGCCGCTGCGGATGAAATTGTATCTCTGGTGAAAACTGGGTTGAAAGTGTCGACGGAAGCCGGTGATAAATCTAAGGCCTTGGTTCCTGATATTGAGCAAACTACTCAGTTGATAAAGGAAATTTCAGCTGCTAGTATGGAGCAGAAGACTGGTGCTGAGCAAATCAACTTAGCTATGCAGCAGCTTAATATGATTACACAAGAGAATGCTTCCTCATCGGATGAACTTACTCAAAGTTCAAATGCTTTGGCCAACTTAGCTAATAATTTAAAATCTGCTGTTAGCTACTTTAATATAGGAGATGAAGAATCTGATACAGATTTTGTAATTCAAGAAGATCGGAAAGAGGAGAAAGGAAATAAAACATCTTACGGAAAACCGATCGAAAAAAAGTCGACAGTGACAAATCCTTTTTCTAACTTTGATAAAGAAATGGAAATGGATAATTATGAGAAATTTTAATCAATGAGCTATGGATAAGTTGCCTTATGACATTAGAATAGTTGACGAGGAAAAAAAAGTATCATTTCGTTTTTCAGGTCAGCTTATAATTAACTATATTGAGAAGATCGTTGAAGAAGTGACCAGGAAAGTTAATCTGAAAAAGGACCTGGAAGTTGTGGTTGATAATCCGGAAGTTATTGATGTTACATTTATTCAACTTATTTTGGCTTTGAAATATACATATAATAAACAGGATCAAAAGATGACTATTTCATCTTCACTCTCAGAGGAATTGAAAATTCTCATTGTGAATTCTGGTTTTTATAACGTGCTTAATTAAAATAATAATAGATCCTTAGAATTATGGCTAAAACAGTTCTTATTGTTGATGATTCTGAAAGTATTCGGGAAGTAGTTAACTTTACACTAGAAAATGAAGGGTATGATGTCTTAGTAGGGGTGGATGGCGAAGATGCCCTTCAGTTTTTAGATGGTCGTAACATCGATATTGTTATTACTGACCTTCATATGCCAAACTTAGATGGACTTGGATTGATTCGAAAAATCAGAGAGATGGATGCTTATAAACACATTCCTATCTTGTTCCTGACAACGGAATCTCAGGCCGCTAAAAAGATGGAAGCGAAGCAAGCCGGAGCTACTGGTTGGATTATTAAACCATTTGTTCCTGCTAAACTGCTAAGTGCGATTTCCCGAGTGTTGCGATGAAAGATAAAATCAGGAATATTTTCATTCGAGAAACGTCAAGTGATTTAGCCCTCATTCAAGAGGAACTAGAGAATAGTGTGAAAGATATGATCCCTGATGGATTAGTAGAGAAGGTCTTTCGCGCAATGCATACCATTAAAGGTTCAGGTCCTATGTTTGGGTTTAAGCATTTATCTGATGTTGCCCTACCTGTTGAAAAGGTTTTTAAAGAACTATACAATGGAGAAGGTCAGGCGAGTAGGCAATTAGTTGAGAAAACTTCAGATATTGTTAATTTACTTCAAAAAGCGCTTATGGAATGTGATGCTCATACTCCTAATTCTAATGAGGAAAAAGCCTTGATTGAGTATTTTAGTAATGTTTGTCCATTTAATGCAGGAAGCGATGATTGATAAATTCAAGGTTAAATTTGTAGAAGAATCGCTGGATAACATCAACGATTTGGAAGAAGCGTTATTGCTTCTTGAAAAGGATACGAAAAATCATGAAATAATTGAACGTATTTTTCGTGCCATGCATTCTCTAAAAGGGGGTGGTGCGATGTTTGGTTTCAATGATCTGAGCGAATTTACCCACCATCTTGAGACGATCTTTGATTTGGTTCGTAATAACAGGTTAGGTGTAGATAATGAAATTATTTCGCTAACCTTTGAAGCGATCGATCATATTAAGCACCTTTTGGATAGAGGTGACTTAACGGATCTGGATGAAATCAAGGAGCAGAAGGATTTTATTACCAGGGTACAAGAAGTTTCAGAGATTGAGCAGGAATTGCCTAAAGAAGTAGATGAAACTCCAGTTGTTGGTGATGATGGCTCAAATACGTATTTAATCAATTTCAAGCCCAATAAAGAGATCCTTAGAAATGGTACTAATCCATTTTATTTGTTGGATGATCTGCATGCAATGGGAAGTGCACAGGTTTTAGCATTTTCTTCGAAAGTGCCTGGAATAAGTGAACTTGATCCTGTTGGTAATTACATTGAATGGCAAATTGTTTTAAATACATCAGAATCGGTTAATGATATCAAGGATGTATTCATTTTTGTTGAGGATGAATGTACAATAAATATCACCCAATTGTCAGCTGGAAATTTATTGGAGAATGAAGAGGTAAAGAGAGTTATTTTGGAAGCTGTTGGCAAACAGGTGCCACTTTTGCCCAATCAGTTGAAAAGTCTTTCTTTGTCCGTAACTCCTGAACAAGCTAAATCGAAAACTAAAAAGAAAGTTCAGCTTAAAGAACATAAAATTTCTAGTATTCGGGTTTCATCAACTAAAATTGACGAACTTGTAAATCTGGTAAGTGAGTTGGTGACTATCCAGGCTCAGTTAAATCTATATGCAGAGAAAGATGGAAATCCTGGAATTCTCTCACTGGCTGAAAATATTCAGAAGTTGAGTCGACAACTCAGAGATAATGCTTTTGAGATAAGTCTGATACCGCTTCAAAGCGAATTGATGCGTTTTCAAAGATTGGTACGTGATCTTTCGAAAGAGCTAGATAAAGATATTGACTTTGTTATTGAAGGTGGAGATATCGAATTAGACAAAAATATAATTGAGCATTTGACAGATCCTTTGCTTCACATTATACGAAATTCGGTTGATCATGGTATTGAACTTCCTGAAGAGAGGATAAAAGCAGGAAAATCACCTAAAGGAACCATTATTTTCAAGGCTTTCTATTCAGGAGCTACTGTGATAGTAAAAGTTATTGATGATGGACGTGGGATTGATCCTGATCAGATTGTTAAAAAGGCGATCAGTAAAGGGTTAATTGATAAAAATGTTGAGTTATCAAAGAAGGAGATATTTGACCTTGTCTTTTTAAGCGGGTTTTCTACTAAAGAACAAGTATCTGATGTATCTGGTCGTGGCGTCGGGATGGATGTGGTAAAGAAAAAAATTGGAGAGATCCGTGGGGAGGTTTCCCTTGACTCTGATGTTGGAAAAGGTACAACTTTAACATTGGAAATGCCACTAACTCTTTCTATTATTGATGGACTTCTTGTTAAGGTGGCCAATAACCAATACGTTATTCCAATTGCCAATATTGAAAAAATTCATGCTATGGATAGCGTGAAGTTTGGATCTACTTTTAACCAAGTGGTAACAATCGAAAAAAGTCAATTCCCATTTATTGATTTGCGTGAGACATTTAATGAAACGGTTAAAAGTGATGGATCTCAGCAGTTGATTTTAGTAAAATATGAAGACCGTAAAGTTGGTTTAATGGTGGATCAGGTCATCGGTGAGTATCAAACAGTGGTGAAGGCAATGGGGCGTTTCCTTAAGAAGCAGGAAACTATCTCAGGTGCATCTATTATGGGTGATGGTACCATTTCAATGGTGATTGATACAAATCGGTTGATTCATCTCAATGCCATGAAAAAGTATAGGACTTCTTAAGAGTATACATTATGAAAGAACAAATGACATCCTTGATATCTTTTTATATAAATAAAGAAGTATTTGCTTTTGATACCTTGAAAGTTCGAAATATTCTTGAATTTGGACAATTTACAAAAGTACCCAATGTTAAAGAGTATTTACTAGGAGTTATCAATCTTCATGGTAATATTATTCCCATTACCGATTTGCGAATGATGATGGGAGTTAAGTCAATCGAAAATACTCAGGATACATCGATTATAGTAGTTTCTGACGATGGAAAAGCTGATTCTTTAATAGGATTTGTTGTAGATGGCGTAAAAGAGGTGTTTGATATTGATACCACTGCCCTTCAAGATTCTGTATTTAATGGAAATAGTGGGCTAATAAATGCTTTTACTGGATCCATTTACCGTGGCAAGGATTTTATTCATGTCATTGATTTGATCGAATGTGTTCAAGAGGTGGAAAAATAAAATATCGAAAAAATGGATCAGGTAATGAACTCATATCTCACATTTTCAGTTGGAAACAATATATTTGGTATCCATGTTGAAAAAGTTGAAGAAATAAAAGAATATATTTCTCCCAAGGCTGTGCCGGAAAGTTTGCCATTTGTAAAAGGTGTAATCGATCATCGTGATGAAGTGATTCCGGTAATTGATGCTGCCCAAAAATTTAATCTTGGAAAAATCGAAATATCACCGCAGACATGTATTGTTGTTCTTGAAATTGAAAAGGAATCCGGGGATTTGTTTAAGATTGGTGTTTTAGTTGATAATGTTTCAGACGTGTTTGAGTCAGATCCAGAGAAGATTAAGGAGATTGAAGAAGACTATAAACCAGGTTATATATCAGCAACTTATCGCACTGAAGACCTTCTGGTAATGATATTAAATGCCAACAAAGTGTTTTCGGATACGGATATTGTGGCAATGGATAAAATGATAGGTGAGTTTAACTGATTTATTACAACAAATAAATATACCTATGTCCGAGGATAAAATGGATAATCATTTAAAGAAAGACCTGGATGCTTTTAAAGCAGAGCTGTCGGAGAGGGATTTTCAAGCTTTTAGTGATTTCATTTATAATGAGTATGGTATTAAAATGCCACCAATTAAACGTATTATGTTACAAGGGCGGCTATTAAAACGTATTAGAGAGCTAAACATGAACTCTTATACAGAGTATAAAGATTATTTTTTTAGTAAGGATGGGCAGCAAAATGAGTTATTCAATTTTCTTAATGTAGTTACTACTAACAAAACTGATTTTTTTCGGGAACCATTGCATTTCGATTTTCTGCAAAAGGAAATTTTAACAAAGTATCAGGGGCCTCATAATAATTTACCATTTAAAATATGGAGTGCAGGATGTTCAAGCGGTGAAGAACCTTATACCATTTCGATTGTTTTAAATGAATTTAAAAAAACAAACTCAGCATTTAATTTCTCAATATTGGGTTCTGATATATCTAATAAAGTATTGAGTGCCGCAGCTAAAGGAGTATATAATGAATCAAAAATTGGGCTGATACCTGTGGAATTTAAGAAGAGGTATTTTTTACGTAGTAAGGATCGAATTTCTCCAACTGTCAGAGTGAAACCAGAACTTCAGGCTAATATTGCATTGAAGTATGTCAACCTAATGGATAGTTACTATGATGTGAATGAAAAGTTCAAGGTTATCTTCTGCAGAAATGTACTGATCTACTTTGATCGGGCTACGCAGGAGCAAGTAATTAATAAATTATGTAATTATCTGGAACCTGGAGGTTATTTTTTTATTGGCCATTCAGAATCTTTATCAGGTATGAATGTGCCTTTAAGTCACATTAAACCTACAATATTTAGAAAAGTATAATATTAGTCCGGAATATAAATTATAAATCATGAGCAATCTATCGGATAGGCAGCTTTTACGCGAATTAAGACTAAGACTGGAAGAGAGAAAAAAATTAGATGACGAACTGAAAGAGTTATCAAAAGATTTTCAGGGAGTAACTAAAAAACTTAAGGAATCTGAAGCGCTTAAGAGTCATTTTATTTCTAATATTTCGAATGAAATTGTAAATCCATTTACTTCCATTCTGGGATTATCAAAAGCCATTTTATCTGTTGAGAAAAATGACTGGAAAAAGGTGGTTTCAATGGTAGCACTAATTCATAGTGAGGCATTTAACCTGGACTTTCAGTTGCGGAACATTTTTGTAGCTGCTAAAATTGAAGCTGGAGAAATTGCTCCTAATATCACTAAGGTTAACATTCGTAGCCTTGTTCAAACAGTTATTGACTCATTTAATATCATTTCCAGAAAGATGGGCATTGATATTGAAACTCAATTTAATATTGAACATGGTTTTGGAAAGAATTTTTATTTTAAAACCGATTCAGAAAAACTAAAGCTTGTTCTTAGTAATTTGGTTAATAATGCGTTAAAGTATAGTTATAAAGACAGTAAGGTTATTGTTAAATTATGGGTTGATGATGATATTTTAAGTGCTTCTGTTCAAGATTTTGGAACAGGAATATCTGAAAAGAATCAAAAGATTATTTTTGAGCGCTTTAAGCGTCTTGATTCAGGGATTAATTCGATTAATCGGGGACATGGTCTTGGTTTGTCTATAACAAAAGCTCTTTTAGATGTACTGGAAGGTAACATAGAAATTCAAAGTCAAAAGGGGGAAGGGTCCATTTTTGCTGTTACCTTACCTGAGGCAAAAAATATAATTGAGGGTTTTAGTGGAGAAGGAAATGATATTTTCTTCGATGAAGGTGATGAGATTTTTTAAGGAGAATTTAATGGAAAATAAGTATTTGCAACATTTTCTATATCCATCTTCATTGTTTGTCAGTAGGGAACCATATGTTATAAAAACGATACTGGGAAGCTGTGTGGGAATATGTTTATGGGATAAAAGGCTTAAATATGGTGGCCTGAACCATTACATGTTACCCAACTGGAATGGGAACGATTTGGCCTCGCCTAAATACGGTAATATTGCTATTGATAAGCTACTGGAGCGTATGTTATACTTAGGTAGTAACATTAAAGATATACAAGCTAAAGTATTTGGTGGGGGTGAGTTATTAGAGGCAAGTACCGGTAATTCCAGCTTAATAGGTGAGCGAAACATTCGTGTTGCACGATTAATGTTGGAAGAGCGAAAAATCCCAATTGTAGCATCCAGTACAGGAGGTAAAAGGGGAAGAAAGATTTTATTTTTTACTGATACCGGTGAAGTGCGACATAAGTTTTTAGAAAAAAGGGTATATTAAGCGGATAATTGATTAGTCAATTTGAGTAGGTCGTTTGGGATTTAAAAAATTTGATGAATGAAAAAGAAAATTCGTGTTCTTGTAGTAGACGACTCTGCCGTTGTAAGGCAAAGCTTAACCTCTATCTTAGAATCAGATGCTGATATTGAGGTAATGGGTACGGCTGCTGATCCAATTATTGCAGTAAAAAAAATCATGAAGGAAATACCTGATGTGATTACTCTGGACATTGAAATGCCAAGAATGGATGGGTTAACTTTTTTACGCAAAATTATGTCGCAACATCCGATTCCTGTGGTTGTAATTTCTAGTCTTACCACCGAAGGGACAGAAGTTGCCATGAAAGCATTAGAATATGGGGCCAGTGAAATTATTGGAAAACCTGCAATGAATGCCGCTCAATTCATCAATGAATCGAAAATATTGCTTTGTGATGCGGTTAAAGCTGCATCGCAAGTAAAACTGAAGCGGCGAAAAATCGCTACTCCTACTGTTCAACAGGTAAACCCTAAGTATTCAGCTGATGTGATGATTGATAAGGTTACAACTTTTAAGCGCATCATTGATACGGATAAAATTGTTGTATTAGGAGCTTCTACTGGAGGTACAGAAGCCATTCGTCAGTTTCTTAAGAATTTGCCTGATAAGATGCCAGGAATTGCAATTGTACAACATATGCCTGAGGGTTTTACAAAATCATTTGCAAATAGCTTGAATAGTATTTGTGGACTGGAGGTAAAAGAAGCTGAGAATGGTGATAAGTTATATCAGGGGAGAGTACTTGTAGCTCCTGGTAATAAACATATGTTACTGAAACGAATCGGAAAGGAGTATATGGTTGATGTTAAAGAGGGCCCATTGGTGAATAGACATCGCCCTTCGGTGGATGTATTATTTCGTTCTGCTGCTAGGTATGCTGGTAATAATGCAACGGGAATATTATTGACTGGAATGGGTAATGATGGAGCTAAGGGATTATTAGAGTTAAAAGAGTCCGGGGCCCATACTATTGCTCAGGATGAGGCTTCATCGGTTGTCTTTGGTATGCCCAAAGAAGCTATAAAATTAGATGCCGCAGAAAAAATATTAGCGTTAGATAAAGTAGCACCCTACCTAATCTCTCAATTTGTGCGTTAATTGTGATCTTTAATTGATTAAACAGTTAGTAATTAATACTGTTTTGTATGAAGAAAGTGAATGTAAAAACTATAAAAAGTAATTATACATTTAGAGGATTTATAATTGGATTAGTCTTATTTATGGCTTTCCTTTTTTTTGTTCTTGAAGTATTTAAGGAAAAAGGGCAAAGTCCATCTTTTTTGAAATTATATATGTCGTTTCCAAGTCTTTGGTTAGCGACATTTTTGCCAATTGGTTCGGCCATATTAGGCTATTTTGTGGCCAATAATTTTGTGCGGGTTATACGTAATCAAAAAAAGCATTTAAAAAAGGTATCAAAAAGATCTCAGTTTGTTCTCGATTTTGTTGATAATTTAAGGGAGGGAAATTTTCAAGTAGCACTGCCTTTAAATGAGAATAAAGATAAATTAGCCAGATCGCTGTTTCGATTAAGAGATTACCTCATTAAGAGTAAGAAAGATGAAGAACAGCGTAGGGTTGAGGAAGAGCAAAGGAATTGGGTGACTCAAGGTGTGGCTCAATTTGGAGAATTACTGCGAAAGGAAAATGATAATATTGAAAATCTGAGTTATAATATTCTTAGGTATCTGGTAGATTACATCAAGATTAATCAAGCCGGATTCTATTTATTAAATAAATCCGGCGTAGAAGAGCGACATTTTGAATTAACTGCGTGCATTGCTTTCGAACGAAAGAAGTTTGCAGATAAACATATTAAGTGGGCAGAAGGATTAGTTGGTAGATGTGCACTCGAAAAAGAAACTATTTATTTAACGGATGTACCAAATGACTATGTTAATATTACATCTGGTTTAGGGGAGTCAAATCCTCGTTCAGTTTTATTAGTACCGTTGAAAACAAATGATGAGATTTTTGGTGTTATTGAAATGGCCACTTTTCAAATTCTTCAAGAGTTTGAAATTGAATTTGTTGAAAAAACTGCAGAAAGTATCGCGTTGACCATTTCTTCTGTACAGAATAATATTCAAACTAATAAGCTGCTAAAAGAAACTCAGAATCAGGCGGAGCGCATGTCTCAGCAAGAAGAAGAGTTGCGTCAAAGTCTGGAAGAAATGCAGGCTACCCAAGAGGAGAGTGATCGTCGCGAGGTGGAGATGAAAGGGATACTTGAAGCTATTGATCATGCCGCCATTAGTTCTGAATTTGAAACAGATGGGACATTGATTTCTGTAAATCAAAATTTCTTAAGAACGTTCCGATACAAACCAGAAGAGATAGAAGGTCAGAATATTAAGATTTTTGTGTTTAAAGATGATGCTGAGGAACTGGATCAAATACTTACAGATCTGCGCAATGGACATAATTATAAGGGACGTGTTCGTCGGAGAACTAAAATGGGTGATGAAATTTATCTGTTAACCACGTATACTCCAGTGATCGACCATGAAGGTGAGATCGTTAAGATATTAAGTTTGGAGAATGATATGACAGAACAGGTAACTATGGAAGAGGAGCTGAAGCATAGTAAAGATGAATTAGGTATTATGCTAGACGAGGCTAAGAAAGAAATTACTGAACAGTTCAAGGAAGTAGAGGCAGTTAAAATACGAAATGAAAAAACACTTGAAGGTGCGTTGGATGCTATTCTAACCACAAATAATGAAGGTATTGTTGAGTTTTTTAATGTTGCTGCCGAAAAGCTTTGGGGATATGATCGCAATGAAGTACTTGGAAAACATGTTCAGTTGTTATTCTCAAAAGAGACAGTTCTAAATGACGATTTTATTTCTGCTTTTGTGTCAAATGATAAAGAGAAAATAATTGGAGAACGTCGCGAGGCACCGATTAAGAATAAAATAGGTGAAGAAGTGGCTGTCTTGTTTTTATTATCAGAAGCTAAAGTTGGTGATGATCACTCGTATACTGCCTTTATACAAAATGTTGAAGTAGAGTTGTTCTAATTTACAACTTAAAGATTTGTGGAGATGGATGTTAAAACGTATTTAAAGGAGTTAAAGGCGCACACCCCTTATGATTTTAGTGATTATTCGGATAATTCAATTCATCGAAGACTACAGAAAGTTCTGAATGATCATCAACTCACCATGGATGAATTGCTTGAAAAGACCAGGACTGATAAATACTTTGTGGAACAATTAGTTGAAGAAATAACGGTTAATACCACTGAAATGTTTCGGGATCCAGATATCTGGATTGCTTTTTATAATCGGATTTATCCATTACTTAAAAATCGGACTTCACTTAATTTCTGGCATGCCGGATGTAGTTCAGGACAGGAAGTGTATTCTAATATTATCATGCTAAATGAACTCGGTCTTTTAGAACGTAGTAAGGTTTACGCTACTGATTTGAATTCAAAAATGATTAATCAGGCAAAACACGCTACCTATAGATATCGTTTTAATAAGAAACACATTGATGTTTTTAATTCAAAGCTTAAGGCTAGTGCTGTTGGGGATGTTTCTCAGATAGAAATTGATAAATACTATGATATCTCCGAGGAGAATGACTCTATGAAAATTAAGGATTTTATTAAGAAAATTCCAAATTTTCAGAAGCATGATTTAGTTCAGGAGAAGTTTCCATTTTACAATAAATTTGATATTATTTTCTGTCGCAATGTATTGATTTATTTTAATACCTCTCTTCAAACGAAAATTTTTCAATTTTTTTATGATAGGTTACATCAAGGAGGTATTTTGTTACTTGGTAACCATGAAGGTTTAACAGGTTTTTTCAAAACGAAGTTTACCAGAAATGATCCATTTTATGTGAAAAATAATGCCTTCCATTTTAAATATTAGTAAATGGCTATTAGTTACAGCATAAATGAATTGAAAGAGCTTGCAGAACGATTAACTTCAGTAACGAACTTGCCGTATCATGAATTAACTCATTCTTTTTTTAAAAGAAGGTTGGCGTTACTCTTTGAAAAGAAAGCAATACGTAAAACTCAGCAATTCATATCACTGTTAGAGGAGGATTATTTCATAGACGCGGTTAATGATGAATTTGCTATTGCTACTACAGAGCTTTTTCGAGATCCCGGATTTTGGCGAAAATTAAGGCGTCTAATCACCGATTCTAATATTAAATTGGATCAACAAACAAAAGTGTGGATTCCAAATGTTACTTCCGGCGAGGAGTTATATAGTTTTTTAATTTTGCTTGAAGAGGCCGGTTTGTCCGGACAATTTGAGATAATGACCAGTCATATCTCTAAGCTATCAATTAATCGTGTTCAGGAAGGAATAATAAGTACTAAAAAAGCTGAAACTAATAACTACAATTATAAGCGTTTTGAAGGCAATTCAAAATTGGATAACTATTTTGGAAAAGATAAGTGTATTGTGTGTTTAAAAAAGGAGTTGTTGAACAATGTAAAAATTGAATCCGGCTTTTTCCCACATGAAGATAAAGAGCATAAGGCATCTATCGTTATTTTCAGGAATAAAATGTTATATTACAACAAGTCCTTCCATGAAAAGCTTGTAGAAAGGATTGATCGAAATACTAAACCTGGAGGAATTGTATGTTTCGGGATAAATGAGACCATCCCAAAGTGTTTTTCAAAGCGGTTTGAATGTATAGATGAAAAAGAAAGTATTTATAGGAAGTATAAATTTTTGACTGATTAAAAGTATAATGGAATTACCTTTTAAAGCAATAGTTATTGGAGGATCTGCAGGTAGTTTTTCTGTGGTAACGAAAATTCTGTCCAAATTAAGATCAGATTTTCCTCTACCAATTGTTTTATGCTTACATCGATTGAAACATGTTCGTTCAGGATTAGTAGAAGGTATTAATCTGAAGTCTAAAATAAAAGTTGTTGAACCGATTGATAAAATTAAGATTAGACCAGGTAATGTTTATTTGGCACCTTCTAATTATCATCTCTTTGTTGAATATGATAGCACCTTTTCTTTGTCAACTGAAGAGCCACTAAATCATAGTAGACCTGCAATTGATTATACCTTATCGTCTGCGGCATATGTCTTTAGGAATAAGCTTATTGGCATCCTTTTGACCGGTGCTAATAAAGATGGAGCAAAGGGTATGAAGAATATTGCCGATAAAAAAGGTCTTACAATTATACAAGACCCGGATACTTGTGAGGTGGATACGATGCCCAAAAGTGCTTTGAAATTATTTACACCTGATAAGGTGTTATCTCCTGAAGAAATCGTAAATTTCTTAAATCAATTAACCGTATAGTTTTACCATGAAATTTGCTATGAGATATATTTATCTAATTGGTTCCTTCATTTTTTTATGGGCACTCCTGAAGTATCTTTTTATTGATGTTCAGTTACCTATTGGTTTTATTTCTTTCGAATTGCTTTCATTCTTGTTTATTCTTGGAATGGTATACTTTTCGTCATTGAATTGTCGAAAATCAAAAGAATTTCAAAAGAAATTGGAAGACCGTTTATGGTCTAAAGAAGCTGAGTTACAAGAAGAAATTAGTGATCTTAAGAAAGAACTACACGTTTATAAAAACCAAGAGCTCAATCAAAGAGATTTTCAATCTAATAAAGAAGTCTTGATGGAGAAAATTTTTCATTTAGTAACAGCTAGAGATACTGCCTCTACTATTTCGGAAGAGTTGATCCGGCTTTTAAAGCAGTACTTTGAAGTGGGAGCTGCTATTGGTTATGTATTTAATTCGAAAACCCATTTATTTGATGTTCATTGCCGGTTTGGTATTGAAGATGATAGTGTCATTAAACCAATCAAGATAGGTGAAGGTATTCATGGACAATCATTAGCTGATAATCAACCTGTTTTAGTGAAGAATATCCCGGAAGAATACATTGATATTCAATCTGCCATTGGTAAATCTAAGCCTCGTTTTTTATATTTACTTCCGTTACTTTTAGATGATGAAAGAAGAATAATATTAGAGGTTGCTACCTTTAAGAATGAAGGAATTGAGCTGATTTGGAATGAGATAGTGGTACAAATGAAAACTGAATAATAGGAGATAACGTTTATATGTTAAAGATTCTAAAAAAAGTAAAGGCTTATTTTTCACTCTCGATACTTAAAGAGAATGAACGATATATTTTTACTCTTGGACTTATCCTGATCTTGTTTCTCGTATGGTCTGGATTTATTGCCTTAAAGAATGGCGCCTTTTCATTGAACAGTATCTTGGCTATCCATGGATCGTTATTGGTATGGTTTGTGGATTTATCTATCATAGCTATACCATTACTAGTTCTCGTTGCATTGAATCATAATAAAATTCGTAGCAGAGAGCTAATGGCGCAAATCAAAATTCTTGCAGATAGAATTGACCAGAATATAGATATTGCTGAAAAAATTGGTGAAGGTAAGTTGGAAGATATTACTATTAAAAGTGATGGTAAGCTTTCTGAGACACTTCTTAATCTTGGTGAAAACCTTAAAAGGACAAAAGAGAAGGAAGAGGCTTTTAACTGGATAACTAAAGGAAAAGATCAAATTTCCGATATACTGCGATCACATACAAAGATTAATGAACTTGCAGATAGTGTTATACGTGGTATAATAGAATATTCTGGTGGTATTCAGGGATCTCTTTATTTATTTGAAAATAATGCGTTAGTTAACATTTCTACACATGCCTACAATAGAAAAAGATATGAAAATCAGATGATTTCTATTGGACATGGTTTAGTAGGGGAAGCAGCTTACGAGAAGGAAATGATTTATCGCACAGAAATTCCCGATGATTATTTTACAATTACATCAGGCCTGTTAGGAGAACGTAAACCGAAAAGTCTGGTTATTGTTCCTTTACTTCAGGATGATATATTACAAGGTGTATTTGAGGTAGCATATTTGCAGAATGGATTGCCTGATCATGTGTTATACTTTGCTGAAGAATTGAGTAGCATGATTGGCCGTACATTTTATAACCTTAAAGTGAACGAAAAAACAGAAATCCTTCTTAAAGAGTCGCAAGATATGACTGTGACTTTAAAAGAAAATGAGAAGCAGCTTCAGTTGAATGCATCCGAAATGCTACAAGCGAAGGAAGAATTGGAACGATCTAATAAATTATTAGAAACTCAAATACAAGAAGTAGAACATGCTCAGAAACGGCTCGAGGCCTTATTGACCAATGCATCTGAGTTTATTTCAATATACAATGAAAATCAAGAACTACTATTTGAAAGCCCATCAGTGAAACGAATTTTGGGTTATCAGGATACCGATGAGATCAAAGGTATGGATCCCGATCTGTTAACACCTAGAGGTTATAAAACCATTAATAAACTCTTCCAATACTTATTGGAAACTCCAGGTGGGGAGCAGATTGCTCAGTATACCTACTTGAAGAAGAATGGTGAAAAGTTGTTTTTGGAAACGCAAGGTAAAAACCTATTACATGATCCGGCCATACGCGGGATTATTTTCAATACGCAAGATATAACTGAAAGGAAAAGAGCTGAGAAAGAGGAACGCATGAAAAGTAGGATGCAGTCTTTATCAGAGAATTCGCCTGATATGATTATTCGTATTAATCCTATGGGTAAATTGGTGTATGTTAATCCACAACTTGCTCAGTTTGTTGGAGTATCTCCTTCTGAAATTGTTAAGAAGCGAGTTAAAGATTTGGAGGTTGATGAAAGGCTTGTTCAATATATGTTGGAATCGCTTTCGCAAGTAAGGGAAGAGTTGATACAGACCATCTCAGAGGTTGAAATTTCAGGACCCAGTGGTACTCAGATTATGGAAATAAAAGCCATTCCTGAATTGAATGAAGAGAAAGATTTGGAATCTGTACTCTTTGTGGCTCATGATATGACTGAATTTAAAAAGATCGAGCAGGAAATTAAGGAGAAGAATAAAAAGATCTCTGATAGTATCAACTATGCGCAAAGAATTCAAACTGCTATTTTGCCGGATACGGATCTTTTACAACAATTTTTCCCAAGATCATTTATTTTTTATCGGCCTAAAGATGTAGTAAGTGGGGATTTTCCATGGCTGTTTAAAAAGGATAATAATTTTTATATTGCGGCAGTCGATTGTACAGGTCATGGTGTTCCTGGCGCTCTATTATCCTTTATTGGTTATTTCTTATTGAATAACATTGTTAATACAGAAAGAAATATGAGTGCAGCTGAGATATTGGATGAACTGCACTTGGAAGTGCGTCGTACTTTACGGCAAGATCAAGAAGGAGCCAATGGTCGTGACGGAATGGATTTAGCACTTTGTAAAATTGATCTGGAGTCTAGTGAATTGCAATTTGCCGGTGCGCACAATCCACTCTTTTATTTGTCAGATGGTGAATTAACGGTTTATAAAGGCTCTAGGAAGGGGATTGGTGGTACTCCATTGAAGAAAAAAATTGAAAAAGATTTTGAGAATAACATAATCGAATATAAGAGGGGAGATAAATTCTTTATTTTTTCAGATGGTTTGCCTGATCAGACAGGGGGGCCAAAGGGTCGCAAATATCAATCAAAGCGTATGCGAGGAGTATTTGAAGAGGATCCAACTCATACGATCGCTCATTATGGAAGGTATTTTGCCGAAGATTTTTACGATTGGATGGGCGATTATAAACAAGTTGATGATGTTTTATTGATAGGAATTGAATTGTAACTATATTTACAACTTAAAGCACTAGGTTATTATGGATAAATTTAAAGAAAACCAAGGCTTTCTGGATTTTGCATATCAGATGTATAAATCCATGAAAACCAATGAGATAAACCTGGTTTATGAGGGCGAGGTAACACAAGAGATAACCAAAACTTTTACCTCATTAACCGAGAGAAGCCTGGCTAAAAGTGCCGAGTCAAATACGGTACAACGTAAAGTATTCAACGTAATGGTTGAATGTCTTCAAAATATTAGCAAACATGCCGATTCTTTGAGTGAAGAGGAGGAAGATGAACGCAGGGGTATTGTGATGGTGAGTCATGGCGAAGAGAGCTACAGTATTATCACTGGTAATGTGATTAAAAATGAAAAGATTCCGGAATTACGGAAAAACCTGGAATTAGTTAATAGCCTCGATAAAGAAGGTTTATCCAAGTTATATAAACAGCAGATGAAAGAAGGACGTCTTTCTGATAAAGGAGGGGCTGGATTAGGTTTTATTGATATAGCTAAGAAAACAGGTAGTAATTTGTCTTATCAATTTAAGGAATTGACCAGTGAGGTGAGCTTTTTCATTTTAACATCAACAATTAAAAGAAATTAAATTAATATATAACATGGAAGTAATAAACATTAAGGGAACTGACGATACCCCAAATGTAATTCTCGATAAAGAAAAGGGGCATTTCGAAATTTCAGGACGATCATTGCCTGAGGATGTAAATATGTTCTATACTCCAATTTTAGATTGGATCGATGGTTATGCTGAAGCTCCAAATGATACCACAGAATTCGTATTTAAATTGGAGTATTTTAATACAGCTTCGTCTAAAGTAATTCTGGATATCCTTCTGAAATTTGAAGAAATAGTAGAAAATGGTAATAAAGTTGTTATTAAATGGCATTATCATGAAGAAGAAGAAGATATGTTAGAAGCTGGCGAAGAGTACGCTGACATTGTTGATATTGCGTTCGATTATGTCGTTTATAGCGACTAGTTAATTATTATCTCGATCCTTCGAAATTTAAGATATGAGTGAAGAAATTCTAAAAGCGTTAATGCAACTTTTTGGTTTGATTGCCAAACAAGATGGGGGTGTTGAATCAAATGAAACTGAATATGTCTTAACGTTTTTGAAACAGCAACTTTCTGCTGATGCTGTTGAGGAATATTACGTACTCTTCCTTAAACATTCAAAGGAAAAACGGGCTTCTAAATTATCCCGAAATAATGAGGAGGATGAAAGTAAGATACAACTTACTTCCATGAAAGACTCTGTAAAAATTTTGGGTATTTGTAAAAAGATAAATAAGCAGCTTAATAAAGAGCAGAAAGTTGTTGTTCTGGTTAGGTTATACGAATTGGTGAATGCCGATCGTAAATTTACTGATCAACGCATGGCCATCATCAATACGGTGGCCGATGTTTTTAAGCTGGATAAGGATGAGATGGCGGCTATTGAAGCATTTGTTGTTAATGATAAAATAGCCAAACTTGATTATACCGATATTTTAATTGTCAATGATCAATTATCAGATTTTTCTGAAGCCAAACACATTCAGTCTGGAGCCTTAAACGGAAATATTTATATCTTGCGTGTAAAAAGTGCAGGCTTGTATTTTGTCCGTTATACAGGTGATCAGGATATATTTTTGAATGGTCTTCAGGTTAATAACCGACGGATTTATCTATTCCCTAAAGGTAGTTTTATGAAACTTCCTAAAGGGAAACCAGTCTATTATACAGATGTTGTTGGCCATTTTTTGTCAGATTCTTCTGCTTCAAAAATATCCTACGAGGTTAAGGAGGTTAAATATCAATTCAAGTCGGGTGCTATTGGGCTTCGACATATTAACATTTCAGAAGAGCAAGGACGACTGATTGGTATTATGGGTGCTAGTGGTGCTGGTAAAACAACACTATTAAACGTTCTTTCCGGTAACGAATCTCCCACCGATGGTGAAGTGCTTATTAATGGATACAATCTTCATAAAGAACGTGAAAAAGTTGAGGGTGTTATTGGTTATATACCTCAGGATGATCTTTTAATAGAGGAGCTAACTGTCTTTGAAAATCTTTATTATAACGCCAAGCTTTGTTTTAGAGATAAAAATGAAGAGGAAATTACGGAATTGGTTAATAGTACATTAACCAGTTTAGGATTGTATGAAAGAAAAGGTCTAAAGGTTGGTTCACCGCTGAATAAAATGATCAGTGGTGGACAACGAAAACGTTTAAACATTGCCTTGGAACTCATCCGAGAACCAGGCATTTTATTTGTCGATGAGCCGACATCGGGTCTGTCTTCTCGTGATTCAGAGAATGTCATGAACTTACTGCGTGAATTAGCATTAAAGGGTAAACTCATATATGTTGTGATTCACCAACCTTCATCAGACATATATAAAATGTTTGATAAGATGTTTATTCTTGATACTGGTGGTTATCCTGTATTCTATGGTAATCCTAGTGAATCACTAATTTATTTTAAGCGGCTCGATGCTCAAATAAATAGTGATATAGGGGAATGTACCGCGTGTGGAAATTTAAATCCTGAATTGATATTCAATATCATTGATGCCAATGTTATTGATGAATACGGAAACTATACCAATAAACGAAAAACATCTCCGGAAGAATGGCATGAGCATTATAATGATAACATCACGCTACCAAAAATTGAAAAAGTTGAATCTTCGCCCCCTAAATCGTTGAAAATCCCTTCATGGTTTAGGCAGTTTAAGATTTATACTTTACGAGATTTCTTTTCTAAGATTAGTAATATGCAATATATTTTACTAAATCTATTAGAAGCACCATTATTAGGATTTATTTTGGCGTACCTAATTCGCTATATTGTTGATCCGGAATCAAGTGTTTATGTTTTTAGAGATAACGAAAACATCCCCCCTTACATTTTTATGGGCATTATTGTATCTCTTTTTTTTGGGTTGATAGTGAGTGCTGAAGAAATATTTAAGGATGCTAAAATATTAAAACGAGAGGCCTTCCTAAATCTTAGTAGATCTAGTTATTTAGCATCAAAAATTTTGTTATTGTTTACGTTATCGGCTGTTCAAATGGCTCTGTTTGTAATTGTTGGCAACTCTATTTTAGAAATTAAAGGTTTTACGTTTGAATTTTGGTTAGCACTATTCTCTGTATCGGCGTTCGCAAATATTCTAGGATTAATTATTTCTGCATCTTTTAATTCCATTATTACTATCTATATTTTGATTCCGTTATTAATGATCCCACAGATGGTATTAGGTGGAGCGATGTTTACTTTTGATAAATTAAATAAGGATTTTACAAGTGTTGATAAAGTGCCGTTTGTTGCTGAAGCAATGCCTTCAAGATACATCTATGAAGGTTTGATGGTTCATTTGTATAAGCATAATAACTTTCAGAAAAATTTATTTGATTTTGAGCTAGCACAAAGTAAAGCTGATTATAAGCAAG
Organism: Marinilabiliaceae bacterium; assembly: GCA_016342595.1. Lineage (GTDB taxonomy): Bacteria > Bacteroidota > Bacteroidia > Bacteroidales > Marinilabiliaceae > JAEINY01. The sequence continues at coordinate 18,674 of JAEINY010000016.1, read as the reverse complement.
TATACTTTGTACCGGAGTTGGAAGAGATTCTGAATAACTGCAGACAACACTTCTTTCAAGATGGGGATATTAATGATGACCAGTTTGAGGCTGATATCGCACTGCTGAAAAATGAAATTTCAAAAGAAATAAAACGTGTGGAATCTATCGGCTTTGATAAAGTAGATCAAGTTATACCTTCTCAATTTACACCTGAGTTGGCTTCAGAAATTGAAGCTTACCTTAGCGCGCTAAAGGATCATTATAGCACAGAATTTACCAAAGCCAATGGTATGGTTGATAAATTTATTTCAACTAATGAACGCGCAGATAAAGAGCGGTTTAATAGAATTAAAAACGAGTATTTTAATGAAACCATCTCTGATATTGTACGAAAAGTATTCGAGAAGAATAAGATATTAAGGGATGGTGATAAACTAGTGCAAGTTGTAGATCCAATTTATCAAATTCCCGAACCTGCTAACATCATTGATTTCAGAACCCATTTTCTTGCGCCGGTAAAATATTTTGGAGGTCGATATTATGATACTCTTTGGTTTAATATCACGGTAGTTTGGCTATTAACAATTTTCATGTATGCAGTACTCTACTACGACCTGCTAAAGAAATTCTTAAGTTTTCTAAGCGAATTAAAGGTGTTTAAAAAGTAACTTTTTTATTGCTTACTGAGTATAATTACTTTCAACCGAAAATTAAAAAATTAGATCATGTTAAAGAAATTGACTTACCTGACATTGATATTGGCCGGACTGCAAATGTTTTCTGCATGTTCAGGATCATCAAACAAAGGAGGAAAATCATCGGATGATGAGTTAACACTTAGTGACTCTCTGGCAAGTGATTCACCCCTTGAATTATCTGAGGAGGTGATAGGGGACGTTATTCAAAATATCTCATCGCCTGTTGAAATGGCGAATATGATTAAGTCCTCAGGTGTTGAATTTTCTCAGAAAATACTAAATAGTACTGAGCAAATTGATAATTATAATACAGGCTATAAACGTGCGCTTAATCTTGGTGTTTATAGTGCTGATTTAGGCTATATTAATACATTCGATAAAAACACCATTGTTGTTTCTTATTTGGTAGCTATTAAAAGTCTGGCAGAAGGGATTAAAGTGGGACAATTCTTTGATTTCAACTCTTTAAAGCGAATTGCTACTAATAGTAATAATCTTGATTCATTAATGGAAATATCCATTTCAAGTTTTAATAAAATGGATAACTATCTGCGGAATCAGAATCGTAGTAATGTGTCTTCATTAATTGTGACTGGTGCATGGATTGAAGGATTATATTTATCCGCAAATGTGATAGAGCAAACTAATAATGATGACCTGATCACTAGGTTGGCGGAGCAGAAGGATATTATTAATATCTTGATGATTATCCTTAACAACTATTCAAATGATCAAAATTTTGCAGAATTAGCGGCTCGTATTGAGTTATTAAAGAGTGCTTATGGTGGTGTAAAGATCACGACGGAAGTCGGTGAGCCACAAACTATCGAAAAGGATGGCAAATTGATTATTGTCCAAGATGAAATTAGTCATGTTGAGATTTCTCCGGAGCAAGTTCAAAAAATTATCAAAGAAATCAAGTCGTTAAGACAGTTTGTAGTGTCTTGAGTTCTAAGTGAATATTGTTTTATATTTGTGCAACAATTCTAACCGGACATAATTAAAAAGACAACCGATGAAAAAGATATTATTTAGTTTATTGATGCTCTTTGGTATGTTTTCCTTTTCGAGTTCTGCTCAATGTGGGGATGACATATTGAAGCAGGCTTTGAAGGAGATGGGAGATAGCCAATACATCAGAGATTTTTCTGTGGAACTTATTAAAGATAAGAAAGATACTAAAACAGGATACGTTAGGTTTTCTGTTGTTTTAAATAGTAAAACGCAGTATAAATTTAATGTTGTGAATGGCCCTGCCAACCCTCAACAAGTAGTTATGCAGCTTTTTGATGGAGATGCTTTAAAAGCAAGTAATTTGTATAAAGGGAAAATGTATAGTGAGTTTGAATGGGTATGTGGTAAGACTGGCGTTTACAATATCCGATTTTCCTTTAAAGGTGGCGAAGAAGGCTGTGCCAAGTCTGTTTTGGCTTTAGTAAAGCAATTTTAAGCATATTGTAATAATGAAAAAGGGACTTATTAATGTCCCTTTTTTCGTACCTATTAATTTGGGTGTTGTAAGTACAATTAGCGATTCAGTCATGGATATTAGTCTGTTTCTCCTGTGTATGGATAGGACACTTGTATCGTTCTCAATTTTGATTAGAACGCCTCCGTCATATTAAAATAGACAAGCGTATTTCCGTTAACAGGATTTTGGCCTACATCAATACGGAAGTTCATTCGTGGTTGAACCTCAATGCGTAGTCCAGCACCAAAATTGGGAAGTACACCTTCAATATCCTCCGGTGAAGGGCCGATTAGGCCTACTCCAACCCATGTTGCAAAACCTAAGCGGTTAACTATTTACCAACAAGATTTTCTTTTTCTGAATTAAACATGTTGCGATATTCTACCATGGCCAGATGACCTGAGTTATCCCGGTATTGTCCCATGTAATAGCCCCTTAAGTCAAAAGGAGATCCTACAAAAGCGAGACGTGAAATTGGAACATCACCAAAAGAATTTTTACTTTGTACCATCCACCCAAACGATTTGCGTTCCCCCAGGAAATCAAGTGTCATAAAGTGGCGATACTCTAAGGTTAAATTGGAAAAGACCTGATCGCTCCCCAATGCTTTGGCATAACAGGTGTATTTAAGATCAAATAATACACCACTGTAAGCATTTGCTGGTATATCCCTGGTATCATATGATACATTAAGCCCTAGCCCGCTATTGAGGAAAGAAAGACCATCATCATCACCACCTTGTTCAAGATAATTTTCATCGGCCAAAATACCCGCGGAGATTTCACTCATTCTATCGTATGTAATGTCAATTAGAGGTCCAACAAATAAGTTTGTTTCCTTTACTTTGAAAAGAAAGATGGGATTGAACTGGCCGCCGAAATTTCGAAATTCGGTCGTTTCACTTCCACGTGGTCGATGTTTATTTGTTTCATAACCTACTCCAGAATAATTATCGAGCGTGTTTCGATAGCTGAATTGGCCAAAGATTCGGAACCGATCATTGTTATAAAATAGTTGGGGTCTACTGGTAAGGTTTAGGCCACCGGTAAAAGTTATCGCAAATGCTACAGGTACAACTGATCTTTTTAACTCTATGTTGGATGGATCTGTTCTGAATGTAAACAAGGCACTACCTCCAATTAAAACACCAAAATCAGGTGTGTAACCAGGGCCGCCAAGAATACTAAAGCGTAGGTTTTTATCTTCTTTATTTGTTTTTGTACTATCTTTTTTTGTCGATTGGGCCGATATGTTTATCAATAATAATGAAAGGCCAAGAATACTTATTAGTTTTCGCATAAGGTTAAAAATGCTTGATTGTTATCTACTAATGACAAATTTGGACTTAGTTTTGTTGTTTTCCTCATAAAAAGTATGAAATTCTACAATACTTCCACAGTGACTTTGGAATAAGGCCTTTTTCACTTGAGTACCGGGATTGTAAAAATAAAAAAGGCAGACCATAGTGGCCTGCCTTTCTGAATATATTTTGTGTTAATACTTATTGTAATCCACGCTGTTTTAGCAATGCTGAAATTTCAGGTTCACGTCCGCGAAAACGTTTGTACATTTCCATTGCATCGTCGCTACCGCCGCGTTCCAGAATGTTTTCACGAAAAGATTTAGCTGTTGTTTGATCGTATAAGCTTGTTTCTTTGAAAGCTTCAAAAGCATCTGCATCTAAAACTCCTGCCCAGATGTAGCTATAATATCCAGCCATATATCCACCACCAAAAATGTGTTTAAAATAGGTTGAACGGTAACGTGATTTGATTTCAGGTAGTAAACCTATGCTCGTCAAGTAATCGTTTTCGAATTTCTCCACATCAATTTCCTTTTCTACTGTTTGAACGTGGTAGTTCATATCAAGAAGTGAAGCAGCTAAATACTCAACGGTTGCAAAACCTTGGTTGAAGTGACCACTGTTTTTTAACTTAGTGACCAATTCATCAGGAATTACTTCTCCTGTTTCGTAGTGACGGGCATACGTTTTCATTACTTCAGAATCGCCGGCCCAGTTTTCCATCACTTGAGATGGTAATTCCACAAAGTCACGCGGTACAGAAGTTCCGGATAACGAATAGTAGTTATTATCGGATAGTAACTGGTGCAAGCCATGACCAAATTCGTGGAACAGGGTCGATGCTTCATCAAAACTCAATAGGGCGGGCTTGTCCCCTACAGCCTTTGTGAAGTTACAAACAATGGTCACCACAGGAGGAACATTTTGTCCATTACGACGTGATTGCTTACGGAAAGCACCACACCAGGCTCCCTGGCTTTTTGTTTTGCGTGGATGCCAGTCCATGTATAGAATTCCTTTATGTGAGCCATCCGCTTCTGTTACTTTAAAAACTTCTGCATCAGGATGTGGTTTCGGGAAGTCAGTGGTGATCTGTTCAAACTGCAAACCATATAGTTTATTGGCCACATCGAAAGCTCCTTCGCGTACATTTTCTAATTTGAAATAGGGACGTACTTGATTTTCATCCAGGTCATATTTCTCTTTGCGCACTTTCTCTGCATAATACCACCAATCCCATGATTCCAATTTAAAGTTACCACCTTCACGATCTATGATCTTTTGCATTTCAGAACGTTCTTTTTTAGCTACCGGAATGGCTTTGGCCCAAAGATTTTCTAACAGGTCATATACTTTTTCAGGTTTCTTAGCCATGCGCTCTTCCAATACGTAGTCGGCATAGCAATTGTATCCTAAGATATTCGCCTTTTTAACGCGCAACTGTACTATTTCAGAGATTAAACCCTTGTTATCGAGCGAGTCATTGTTGTTGCCACGCATGTAATAACCTTTATATAGCTTTTCGCGCAAGTCACGATTCTCGGCATACTGAATAAATGGCAGCATACTTGGTTTTTGAGTGGTGAACACCCATTTACCGGTCATCTCCATATCCTTTGCTGTTTCAGCAGCAGCGGCAATTACCGATTCCGGTAATCCAGCCATATCTTTTTCATCTTCAATCACCAACCTGAAGCTGTTTGTCTCAGCCAGCAAGTTTTTATTGAACTGGTTGGATAGTTCAGAAGAACGTGCATTGATTTCGCGAAGAATTACTTTTTGATCTTCGGGTAAGTTAACACCACTTCGAACAAAACCTTTGTATGTTTTGTCCAAAAGCATTTTTTGCTCTGTCGTTAAGTTCAACTTATCCTTTTGCTCATAAACTGTTTTCACGCGTTCAAAAAGCTCAGGATTCAAGCTAATATCATCTCCATGTGCACTCAGTTTCTGAGACACCACAGATGAGATGGCCATAATACCGTCTGTGCCATGAGCCGATTTTAGACTAAAGTAAACCGAAGATACTTCAGAAAGAAAGCCACCTGCATTATCAAGGGCAACAATTGTATTTTCAAAGTTTGCCGCCTCCTTGTTGTTGATAATGGCCGCTACTTCGGCTTTGTTCTCTGCCATCGCTTTTTCAAAAGCCGGTAGGTAGTGCTCTGGTTTTATGTCCTCAAATGGCGGTACATTGTAAGGTGTGGTGTATGCACTGAAGAATGGATTTTCTCCAGATGGATTGTCTGTTTTTTTCACCTGACAGGATGAAAGCAAAACAGTTGCTCCAATAATAAAAGATAGACTTCTTCTCATCCGTTGTTGTTTTAATCCCTCGTTAATTCTAACAAGTTAATGTTACTTTTTAAATTAGTGTTGCAAGATAGCAATCGACAGGCAGGTTTTTATTGATTTCTATCAGAATTATGTGGTCTTGTTTATGTGTTTATCATATCGATATTTCCTCTTTGGGGATGCGTCATTTGGCGAACTGTAATTTGACACTTTTATACGCTTGTAACAGATGTTTTAATTCTTTTAGGGTTGAACATTGTTTTAATTTTTATGTTTGAGAATGGTAATGAGGGTAAACACCTTTGTAGGAAAATAACTCATTTTATAGACCAATTATTTTAAGTATCATTGTGCTCCTCTAGGGTAACTATAATAAAGTATTAAGAATCATGGTTAAAATAAGAAGCAAAGTATCCAAACCTGATTGGCTGAAAATCCAATTACCGAATACAGCTGATTACAAATGGATGCATAATACCATTCGTGACCATAAGTTACACACTATATGTACCAGTGGCAAATGCCCTAATTCAGCCGAATGTTGGGCGAATGGCACAGCGACATTTATGATTTTGGGCGACATCTGTACCCGCGCCTGCAAATTCTGTAATGTAAAAACTGGTAAACCTGATCCGGTTGATAACAAAGAACCTCTTCGAATTGCCAGATCTATTCAAATTATGAAATTGCGTCACGCAGTTATTACGTCTGTTGATCGTGATGATTTGGAAGATGGCGGCGCTGGTATTTGGGCGGCTACGATTGAAAAGACCAAGGAACTCAATCCGGCTACTACCATGGAAGTGTTGATTCCTGATTTTAGTGGTTTGCAGCATCTGATTCAGCAAGTGATGGATGCAAAGCCTGAAGTAATCTCGCACAATTTGGAAACAGTGAGAAGGTTGACGCCTGTTATTCGCACTAAAGCGAAATATGATTTAAGCTTAAAAGTGCTGAAATATATAGCCGATGGTGGTCGGGTGGCCAAATCGGGTATCATGCTGGGATTAGGTGAAACGGAGGAAGAGGTATTTGAGGCGATGGACGACCTGCTGGCGGCTGGTGTTACCGTGATGACGATTGGGCAGTATCTGTGTCCTTCTAAAGATCATTTACCTGTGTCTGAATATGTGACACCGGAGCAATTTGAGAAGTATAAAACAGTAGGACTTAAGAAAGGATTTAAATATGTAGAGAGTGGACCGTTGGTACGCTCATCTTACCATGCTGAGGAACATATTAACGCATTAATGAAGTAATCATGAAGCAAGCATATACTGTTTTTCAAGATTTGGGTCTGAAAGATTATAAAGAAGTTTGGGATTTGCAAGAGGCGCTTTTTAAAGGCGTGGTGGATATCAAACTTTATAATCGGGAGCATGCTGAGGATTTAAAGAAGGTGATTAATCAACTTCTCTTTGTAGAGCATCCGCATGTATATACTTTGGGTAAAAGTGGTACGCAAAATAACCTGCTGATTAACGAACAGTTTTTAAAGTCCATTGACGCTACATTTTATAAAATCAACCGGGGTGGTGATATTACCTATCATGGTCCCGGACAGATTGTGGGTTATCCGATTTTTGATCTGGAAGAGATGGATCTGAAGGTGAAAAGTTACATTCATCAGCTGGAAGAAGCGATTATTCAAACCATTGGTGAGTATGGAATAAAGGGTGAGCGATTGGATGGTGCAACCGGTGTTTGGATGGATACACAAATCCCCGGCAAAACACGAAAAATATGTGCCATAGGTGTAAAAGCCAGTCGGTATGTTTCCATGCATGGCTTTGCGTTAAATGTTAATACCAATTTATCTTATTTTAACCACATTAATCCGTGTGGCTTTGTGGATAAAGGTGTCACCTCTATGGAAAAAGAATTAGGAGCAGTTGTGGATATGGCAGAGATAAAAGGCAAATTGCTTGATAATATTAAAAATATTTTTAGTTTAGAGATAAAGTAGTGAACTGACAGTTGATAAATGTTGTTTGATCAAAATACCAATTAATACTTATCAACAATTTATTAATATGTTTTTGTTTTAAGGATTTTTTTAGAAAAATTTAGGCTTGTAAATACGGCAAAACTGTGTGATGGAAAAAAGGTGGAGTATAAAAACTGAAGGTGATCAGGGGACTATTGATCATTTATCAGAGGTCTTAAATATTAATCACGTGCTGGCTAATTTATTAGTGCAGCGTGGTGTGACTAATTATGACGAGGCCAAGGCTTTTTTTCGTCCCAAATTAACCGATCTGCATAATCCTTTTTTGATGATGGATATGGAGAAAGGCATTCATCGCATCGAAAAGGCTTTTGATACCGGCGAGCGTATTTTAATATATGGTGATTATGATGTAGATGGCACCACCAGTGTGGCCTTGGTTTATTCTTTCCTGTCGTTACATTACGATAATCTGGATTATTACATTCCCAATCGATACGAAGAGGGGTATGGTATTTCCTTAAAAGGCATTGATTATGCTGCTGAAACTGGATGTACATTGGTCATAGCGCTCGATTGCGGTATTAAAGCCGTGGAGAAGATGGAGTACGCCAGGGAGAAAGGTGTTGAATTCATCATCTGTGATCACCATACACCAGGCGATACCCTGCCTGTCTCAGCTGCCTGTTTAGATCCGAAGCGTCATGATTGTAGCTATCCGGATAAAAACCTTTCAGGGTGTGGGGTCGGTTTTAAATTGATGCAAGGATTTTGCCGTTACAAGGATTATAAGGAATCACAACTATACGATCTGTTGGATTTGGTGGCTGTCAGTATTGCATCTGATATTGTACCCATTGTGGGCGAGAACCGCATTATGGCCTATTATGGTCTTGAAAAGCTGAATAGCAATCCTGGCACCGGGCTTAAATCCATTATCAAGATTGCCGGTATGGAGGGGCGTGAAATCACCATTAGTGATATCGTGTTTAAAATCGGACCACGGATTAATGCGGCCGGTCGCATTGATGCGGGTAGTGATGCTGTGGATTTGTTGGTGAGCCGCGATGCAGTGCAGGCTTGTCAGATGAGTGAAGATATTAACGTGAGTAATGAAACACGTAAAGATCTGGATCGAACCATTACCCAGGAAGCCCATGAGCAGATTAGCAATAGCCCGGAACTTTTGAGTCGTAAGTCCACTGTTCTTTACAATGCCGATTGGCATAAGGGGGTGATCGGGATCGTTGCTTCTCGTTTAACCGAGTCTTTTTATCGGCCTACCGTTATTCTGACTGAATCCAAAGGTTTGGCAACCGGAAGTGCACGATCAGTTGAAGGTTTTGATCTTTATAAAGCCATTGACTCGTGTAGTGATTTGCTGGAGAATTTTGGAGGGCATATGTATGCGGCCGGGTTAACGATGAAAGTAGAGAATATTCCTGCTTTTATGGAACGCTTTGATAAGTATGTGGAAGAACATATTTTACCGGAGCAGTTAATTCCTCAGATTGAAATTGATTCGTTATTGCACTTAAAGGCGATCAATCCTAAATTTTACCGTATACTCAAACAATTTCGTCCCTTTGGGCCAGGAAATATGCGGCCTATTTTTGCCTCAGAACGTGTATTTGATTACGGTACCAGTAAGAATGTAGGAAAGGACCGGGACCATTTAAAAGTTGAGTTAATCGAAGAACACTCTGCTGCCATCAAACAAGGCATTGCCTTTTCCATGGGGCATGCACTGGAAAAGATTAAGTCCAATAATCCCTTTGATATATGTTATTCGGTGGAGGAAAATTTCTACAACGGAGTTACTACTTTACAGGTGATGATTAAGGACATAAAATTTCCTTACGACGAGTAACGCACCGGATTTCTTATCGAAATGTTATTTTTTCGATGTTTATCACTTCAATTTTACTTAAATAGTAACATTTGTTTATTCGTTCTGTTTTGTGTACTTTCCATGAAGAGGTGCCTCTTTTTATAGGGATTCTCCGTTTGTTTTTACATGTTTTAACAGATAGCCTATTTTCCTTTGGGGGGTAGGGATAATATCATCTATAATCATAGATAAAACCTTTGTTATCATGTTAATTTTGGATGAATTATTTTTTAACATTTGGTTTCATGATAAGGAATTTTGACTATATTTAGGGCGAGAAAAAAAATACCCTTTCCCTTAAATCAGATAAAATCCAGATGAAAAAAGGTTCGACCAGGTCGGGCCTTTTTTGCGTTTTGCCCACCTATACTTCTAGGATTAGCTTATTTATGTTACATATAGATCGTTTCCGGATGGACAGAAATCAATCTATAGGGATATATGAGTATTATTAGTCGTCAGAAGATGGCTTATACAGAAAATAGTCTCCTCTCTGCGGTCTGAAATCGGTCTATAGGGAAATAGATTGAAAATGGACGGTTGGAAATGGTCCTCTACAGAAACAGATCGTATTTCTGCGGTCTGATTTCATTCTCTATGAAAAATAGCTTCAGTCTAATGGCCGGGAATCGATCTATACAGGTATAGATTCATTTCTGACGGTAGGAACCGCGTCTCTTTTCAACTTAGGATTTTGTGCACGGCTTGGATGGGGGGGAGAAATGCCCCAGGCTGAAGCCTGGGGTTATCTTTTATTTAGTCATGGATGGAGGAAGGTTTTTGATGCCCCAGTTATTATTGGGTTGCGGACCCATCTCTAACTCCAGTATGCCGCCTTTGGTAAGATCCTTATGCGTAAACCAGGATTGGTTTAGCGCTTTACCATTTAATGTAGCGCTTTGGATATAGATATTAACCGTACTATTATTCTTTGCGACTATTTTAAACGATTTGCCGGATGATAAATTAATGGTTGTTTCATCGAATAAAGGACTTCCCAGAATGTAGTTTCCATCAGCCGGATTAACCGGGTAAAAGCCCATTGAAGAGAGTACATACCAGGCCGACATCTGTCCACAGTCTTCATTTCCACACAAGCCACTGGTTTTGTCGGTGTACATCGTCGTCATGATTTCACGTGTTTTTTCGGCTGACTTCCAGGGCATGCCCACGTAGTTGTACATGTAGGCCACATGATGACTCGGTTCATTTCCATGGGCATATTGACCAATTAAACCTGAAATATCCGGTGAAGCGTGATCGCCCTTCAGGCCTTCTTCAATGGTGAACAGTGAATCCAATTTGGCAACAAAGGCTTCCTTAGATCCATGTAATTGAACCAATCCCTTTATATCATGTGGGGCAAACCACGAGTATTGCCAGGCATTTCCTTCGGTATATTCATCTTTCCGGTGTTTGGTGAATAAGGGATCGAACTCTTCTTTCCATTGGCCATTGGCATGTTTTCCACGCATAAAACCGGTAGACGCATCGAAATGGTTTTTGTAGAATCCGGCACGCTCTATGAACGTTTGATAAACGTTATCGTTACCAATTGCTTTCGCCATGGCTGCAATACACCAGTCGTCGTAGGCATATTCCAGTGCTTTTGATACGGATTCATTCTCGAGTTCGGCCGGAATGTAACCATATTCACGCAATTGTTTCAAACCACGGTCATCTTGCATGGCGCTTTTAACCATGGCATGCAGTAATTCTTCACCCGGTATATCGGTGATTAATCCTTTTTGCCAGGCATCCGTAATCACCGGAATGGCGTGATAGCCAATCATGCAGTTGGTTTCGTTGCCGGCCAGTTCCCAAACGGGTAGTAATCCGCCTTCGCGATAAATGGCCATAAACGAATGGATGAAGTCGCGTACCCTGTCAGGTTGAGTGATGGTAAAAAGAGGATGGTTAGCACGGAAGGTATCCCAAAGTGAGAAGATCGTGTAACGGTCAAATCCTTCCGTTTTATTTATCTGGCCGTTTAACCCTTTATATTGGCCGTTTAAGTCGGAATGTAGGGTTGGCGCAATCATGCTGTGATACAAAGACGTGTAGAAGATCGTTTTAAGCGATTCATCGGCTGTTTTAATGTCAATTTTTTGGAGTTCTTTTTCCCATAATTTCTCAGCTGACTGTCTGGCCTGGGCAAAATCCCAGTGGGTTATTTCTTGTTGAACACTTTTTTTCGCACCGTCAATACTTGCCGAGGAAAGTCCCACTTTTATTTTCAAGGGTTGATTGGTGGTGACGTCAAAAGAAAGTACTGCCCGTGCATCTTTACCAAATACCTGGTTGCCATCACTGATCTGACCGCCTTCTACTATAGAGAAGCCTTTAACGGCTTGTTCAGTTTCAATGGCAAAAAAGACCCACTGCTCATTGGCCCATCCACTGGATTTACGGTAGCCGACAAATGATGTGGCCGACTCTTGTTTGATGTAAGTGTCTGTGGGGCTATCCCAGTTAATGGCATGGGCCAAATCGATAATGATGGCGGCTTCACCGGCCTGATCAAATGTATATTGATGAAAACCCGTACGTGCTGCGGCTGTTAGTTCGGCATTGATACCACTGTCTTTTAACTTAACCCTGTAATAACCCGGGCTGGCTTCTTCATCATCGTGAGAGAAACTGCTTTTGTAAGGCGCAATGAAATTTTTGCCCGCCGCAGTGGTATCCGAAACAATGGCTTTAGTGGTTGGTATGATCATGAGATCCGCCAGATCGCCAATGCCCGTTCCGCTCAAACACATGTGTGCAAAACCAGTGATCTCTGCAGATGAGGTATGATACCCCGATACCCAGTCCCATCCTGAAACACCATTGACCGGACTTAGTTGAACCATGCCAAAGGGTGTGGTGGCACCTGGAAAGACGTGACCATGTCCCCCTGTTCCGATGAACGGATCCACATAATCTGTCAGTTTCTTTTTAGTAATATCTTTTGATGGCTGGCAAGCTACCAAGAGACTCAATATAAATGCAAAAACCATTAAATGTTTAATACGCATAATGTCAAATTTATTTTATATCCTGTGATTAATCTTAACCAAAGCGAATGATATAGCAATAGCATCGCTTGAGAAAATACAATACGTCATTTAAACCTCAATATCTTTGAGGTTCATTAAGTTAATTCATTATCGCTTATGGAGCAAGGATGAATCCTTGTTATCTATTATTGACCGGCTGGTTCAGATGCTTTCAGGTCGGTTACAGCACAATAATTGGAGTCTTTACTGCTTGATCAGGAGTTTCTTGATGATCTGAAAGAATCTAAAAAAGAGGTGTACCCCGGTACACCTCAATCTGTTTATTTTTCAAGTTCTTTCCAAACAACAGCACTGGCACCTAGTACAGCAATTTTAGCACCATCTAACTCCGAAGGAAGTAATTTCACTTTATCACTGTAAAGGAAACACATGTTCTCCTCCATGTATTTTTTAGTTGGCTTAAAGATGTAATCGCCTGCCTGAGCTAATCCACCAAACAAGAACACAGCTTCCGGACTTGAGAAAGCGACAAAATCAGCAATGGCTCTTCCCAACATTTTTCCTGTAAGCTCGAATGCTTCCAGAGCTAATTCATCACCTTTTACGGCAGCATCATAGATCATTTTGGAAGTGAAGTTACCGGAAGGGACTTTCCGCAAATCACTTGGGATTTTTGTTGTAGCGATCAATTCAGATACAGTACGACAAATACCTGTAGCTGATGCATAGGTCTCTAAACAACCTTTACGGCCACAACCACATTCGCGACCGTTTACATCGGTAATCACGTGTCCCAGTTCGCCGGCAAATCCATCATGTCCCAGTACTAACTTTCCATTAATAACAATACCGCTACCAACACCTGTTCCAAGTGTTAACATGATAAAGTTATCCATGCTTTTGGCACCTCCGTACATCAATTCACCTACGGCAGCCGAGTTGGCATCATTGGTTAATACAATGGCCGGATAGTCATAATGCTCCTGTAGTAACTTTACAAATGGAATCACATCGCCCCATCCCAGGTTTGAAGCGCCTACTATTTCGCCGGTATAATAATTACTACTTGGTGCACCAATGCCGATCCCTTTGACTTCAACGTCACCATTAAGTTCAAAGACTGTTTCGTTGATTTTAGCTGTCAGTACATCCAGATAGTTTTTAATATCTGTATTGGTTAATGTTGGTGTATGTGCCTCAGCGATCAGGTTTCCTTCACGATCTACTACTCCTATCACAGTATTCGTTCCGCCGATGTCAATGCCAATTGCTACTTCCTTTTTCATGTAGTTTTTTGATTAATTATTAAACACTGGTATTTTTTGGTTTTTGCCTTTAGAAAAGCGACTAAAGGTAAACAAATACGAGAGTTGGGCCAAATACAGCTGGTTGGATAGCGGTATTTATATTTTTTATTATTCCGGTTTTTATTTCGTTTTAGGTGATGCCAAACCAACTCCAAATAAATAGATGGCACCTGCTACTAATACCAGGATTCCACCAGGCAACCAATTTTCCATGACAATTCCTACCAGGAACGGAATAATGGCTCCTCCACAGATTGCCATCATCATCAATCCGGATATTTCGTTCGCTCTTTCTGGTAGTTTTCCTACCGATATAGAGAAGATTAATGGGAAAATATTAGATACCCCTAAGCTGACTAAAGCAATAATCAGCCAGGCAGAAAATTCATTAGGTGTAACTGTTAATGCGAGTAATGAAACAATGGCAAATGCCGATGAAGCGATGAGAAAGGACCGCGCTTTAATTTTAGTCAGCAATAACGCCCCTGCAAAAGTTCCAATCATCTTTGCAAAGAAATACATGGATTTACCATACTTAGCGGTTTCTTCATTGATGCCTAGTTTTTGAGTCAGGAAGGTGCCGATGTTTGAGTTCATCGCCACATCAATTCCAACAACCAGGAAAATACCGAATACCATCATCAATACGAATCGATTTCCTAATAACTTCATACACGAGCTTAAAGAGGCACGCTCACTCTCAGCTTTTGTTTCTTCTATTTTAACCGATGATAACCATATAAATGCGATAATAGAGATGATTGCAAACAAATACAATCCAAATCGCCATTCGCCCGTTTCAACTCCAAAAAGTATCGCAAGTTTAGGTCCAATTACTGCTGCTACATATGGTCCGATCATTGACCCGATGGATTTCATGAATTGGGCAAAGCTTAGAAAACTGGAGGATTTGTCAGAAGGTACGACATCAACCAGTAAGGGATTGGCTGATACCTGAAGAATGGTATTTCCAATGCCTAAGAGCGAAAAGGCAGTTAGAATAACGGGAAGGGTGTTCCCTAATAATGGCACCAACAGACCTATTGCGGTGATCAGGATACCGATATTTAGTGCTTTGCGTTTCCCTATTTTATCTTGCCAGATGCCAACCGGTACAGATAGGAAGAAGAACCAGATAAAGGCCACGAAAGGGATGAGTTGTAGGATATAGCCTGGTGTTTCCGAACTTTGTTTTAATTCATCCACGCCCGTTCCAACCAAATCGATAAAGCTCATCACGAAAAATGACATCAGTACAGGAAGAACAAAGTTGGCATTTAGTTTTTTACTCATTGTTTATTAATTTTGGTGAAGATTCAAAATGTGTAATGACACAAATATAGAAGCTTTTGCAAATATTATACGGTGCAATTACTGATATTGTGGGACTTGTAGTTGTTATAAGAATTATTTGAACAAGATTACCCCTGTAGAGGTAATGCATGCTAGCGTGTACTGGCCATATTAATCAAATAGTAATCTTTATTAAAACATTTTTGATTTGAACAGTCCTTTTTCGCGACCTTGACGACGTCCAAAATGCCAGGTTAAATCAAAAGAGGGGATGATGGCCATACGTTTACTTAAATTGTAATTGGCATAGGACAGATTGTAACCGATAGAGACACTGAAGGCCGGCAGAATAAATGTTTGCAAATCCGTTTGTTGCTCAAAAGCATGCTGGCCGGTGAAATCGCCATAGTAGTATCTGAAAGCACCACCCAATACTAAGTATCCGTTAATTTGCCAATCGGCCCGGAGTTTGGCATAGGTTAATAATCCATTGCCAGTTAAGGGGGCACTTCGGTTGGCCAAAAAATGTTCATCAATCTCTTCCAGATCATTATCGTCAAAAGCAACACCATAATCAGCACCAAGGCCTAGTGTGATAATTACATAGGGTTGCGCACGACTACAGGTATTGTTTTTAGAAATGAGGCGGCTCAGCATAATTTCATTTCGGGCGGTCAGTAGGAACGGCACTGCCCAACTGGTGTCGGCAATGGTTTTATACCCATTTTTCTGCGCCCAGTTAAATCCCGGTGTACCTGAATATAGCCCATGCCTCGTGGAAATGTACCATTTGGTGTTAAGCCATCTTTTTTTGATGAATAAGTTGGGTACCCAATAATTGAGTGGCAAGACTGATGATAGCTCTAATCCCGGTTTAAGGCCGTAGCGTGATGGAGAAGTTAAACTGATATTTCCTGCTTTGTCGTAAACGGTGTTGGCTGATTCACTGTGCCACAATAAGTCATCACGGGCATCATTTTGTCTGGCCCCCATGGATTGTACCGGATTAAAGGCATTCGTATTGGGATTGCGCTTGTTGGCTTCTTCCTGCCGTTTGCGCATTTCCCGTTTGGAAGTTCCTTTATTGCCTTTAAATTTTTTCTTTTTCTGTTGTCCAACAGCTTCAGAGGATACAAAGCAAATAAGCAGACATATAATGAAATAGAGTGCTGTTTTCATGTTGTTAATTATAGAAAAATAACGGATAAAGAACAGAAATATTTTTGATTCATCACAGTTATTAATGCGATGATCTGTAAAAACAGATCAATAATGGATAAGTAATGTCTATTGGTCAATTGTAAAAAACTTAGGAAACTTTAACACTTCACAAAGTTTCCTGCGCGTAATAGTTTTCTACTTTTGCACCATGGAAGAGAAACGCCAATTAATTATTGAACGCACCTTTGATTTGTTCCATAGTTATGGAATCAAAAGTGTGAGTATGGATGATATTGCCCGGGAATTGGGGATGTCAAAGAAAACTTTATATCAACACGTCAAGGACAAAAGTGAATTAGTGGAAGCCGTGGTTGATTATATACGTTCCTTTTCTGAAGACGCCATTTCTGTATTTTATAATAAATCATTGAATGCGATTCAACAGCACCATAGTTATTGGCAAAAAATGGATACTAAGTTTGTGAATTATAAACCTACTTTTCATTTTGATTTGAGGAAGTATTATCCATCGATCATGCAATCAATTAATGAATGGAAGCGGAAAACAATTTATGAAGCCAATAAAACAAATATTGAGCATGGCATAAAGGAAGGATTTTATAGAGACGATCTTAATGCTCATATTATTTCAAGAGTATTGATCGGGTATCAGATTTATACCTTTGATCCGGCCAACGGAATATTTAGTGAAAGTGAAATCACTGATTCCAGAACTTTTGAAGAGGTATATAAATATCATTTTTTCGGAGTTTGTACACCCAAAGGATTAGAAGAAGTGAGAAAATTATTATGTAGTTCAAACAAAGACAACCACTAATACAAACACTCAAACAAGATGAAGAATTTATTACCAATGATTGTGCTTTTGGCATTTGGATTGAGCAATGTCATCTCTGCTCAGGATAATCAAGATGCGATAAGCCTGTCATTAAATCAAGCCATTGATTATGCTATGGAGAATGCCTATAGTAAAATCAGTGCTGAATACGATGTGGAAGCAGCACAAAAACAAAAATGGGAAACAATTGCTATGGGGTTACCTCAAGTGGATGGTTCAGCTGGCTATAATCATAGTCTTGATTTGCCGGTTAGCTTATTACCGGTAGAGATTCTGCCTCCTGATAATTGGCCTGACGGTGCGAAACCAGGAGATAAGGTACCTGTTTCTTTTGCAACGGCCTATGATGCTAATTTTAAAATTGCAATCAGTCAGCTGATTTTTGACGGTTCTTATTTGGTAGGTCTAAAGGCTTCTAAAGTGTTTCTAAAACTGACAGAAGAGCAAAAGGAGAAAGCGGAGATTGAAATACGTACAATGGTGTTTCAGGCTTACTATATAGCCATTACAGCCCAGGAGAATGTGGCTACTTTTGAGCGAAGTCTGGAAGTTAATAAGAAAACGTTAGCTGAAACCCAAGCCTATTATGACAATGGATTCAGAGAGGAAATGGATGTTGCTCAAGTGGAATTAATGGTGAGTAATGGTGAAAGCCGTTTACTGGAGGTGAAGCGCAGTTACGATGTGGCTATGGCCGCATTGAAGTATAGTATCGGTATGGATTTTGAGCAGCATATTCAATTGTCGGATAATATGGAGACTTTAATTGAATCAGCTGCCATCTATAATACCACAAATACAGAATTTGATCTTTCCACTAATATTGATTTTCGCCTGGCGGAAAGTAGTGAAGAGTCCCAGCGTCTATTCATGAAAAATGAACAATCACAGTATCTGCCAAAAATTTATGGATCATACAGCTATAATAAATCCGTTTATGGCGATGATGTGAATGTATTTGGTCAGGAATGGTATCCCTCTCAGTTTGTAGGTGTGAATATCACGATGCCCATATTTACCTCTGGGAAAAGATCTGCTAAAGTAAAACAGGAAAAACTAAAATACTTAAAAGCGCAGAATGAAAAAGTAATGGTTTCAGAGAACCTGAAGAAGGAATTTCTGACAGCTAAAACTAATTTGGCTACCACCCGTGAGCAATATACTAATAGTTTGAAAAATAAAAACCTAGCTAATCGTATTTACGAGGTGACGCTTACAAAATTTAATAACGGACTTGCCGGCAGTACTGAATTATCACAAAACGAAGGTCAATATGTTGATGCGGAAGTTGGTTATGTGCAGGCTGTGTTAAGGATGTTACAGGCGCACATCGAGTATCAAAAGGTTATAAGTAAATTATAGGATTAAGTGATGAAAACAAATAAACCACATATCATGAAGAAGTTATTAATCATTCCTCTTATTGCATTAATGGTAGCTTGCTCAGCTAAAACCGAAGATGC